>JBKJXJ010000293.1:0-5430 GCA_046716125.1 Candidatus Eiseniibacteriota bacterium | reverse complement strand
GGCGGCGGTGGTGTCCGCGACCCTCGCGATCACCGTGGCCGCGGGCTACGCAGCGATGCGGCTGTTCCGCGTCGAGGAGCTGAGGACGGTCGAGGGCCTGATGCGGTCGCTGGGACGCCGGCTCATCGGCCGCTGACCGGGCGCGCGGCCGCCGCGGGGGCCCGCTGCGGGGCCAGCTGCGGGGGCAATCCGGGCCCCGCCCCCTCAATCCGGTTGCGCTGCCTTTTTGCGGGCCCCCATGTGCCACAGCGTGGGGAAGGTCGTGAAGGCGCGCAGCCGGCCGGGCCGCCACAGCGCGGAGGCGATCTCCACCACCAGCCACACGGCGTAGATGATCGCCACCTCCTCGCGCCAGTGGGGCACCAGGAACTGCGCGAAGAACAGCGCGAACAGCCCCACCGCCTCGTGCGCCTGGAAGTTGAGGTTGGCGAGCAGGATCATCCCCAGCGTGCCCTGGAGCAGCGTGAGCATCAGCTCCACCCGGTGCTCGGAGAGCGGCACTTCGGCCGGGCGCCCGAGCGAGAACGAGTACACGATCGGGAGCATGGCCGCGAGCATCGTCCACTGGTTGATGTTGCTCGAGGCCATGTTCATCAGCGCCATCCCGGCCTTGCCCCGGCTGCGCGACCAGTAGGCGGTGGTGATGAACTCCGGCAGCTCCGAGAGGAAGGGCGCCACCCACTGGACGAATACGAACTGCGAGATGCCGAGCACGGTGGCGAGCCCGATCATGCTGATGAGGAACGGGTGGGCGACCAGGCACAACGCAACACCCCCGACCACGAACAGCGCCCCGATCGCCAGCCACCGCCGCGGGCGGTCGAAGCCGATGATCGCGCGCGAGACGGTCGCCACGTCGGAGATCTCCTCGTGCCCCTTGGGCGGGATCCGGTTCACCACCGCCAGGAACCCCGCGTACATGACGATCAACACCGCGGCATCGAACAGGCCCAGCGAGCCCTTGTAGATGATCCAGGCCCAGTAGACGAGCGGCGGGATGAGTCCGACCACCTGCGCCGAGTGCTCCTGGTCGAGGTCGATCTGCCGCCAGAACCCCGCCTCGCCGCGGCGGCGCCGCGAGAGCGCGGACACCAGCCAGATCATCGGCCAGCCCAGGCCGGTCAGGAGCCGCAGGGCGCCCGTGAAGTTGGCGGTCATCAGCGCGACGTCCTGGTGCCAGGCGATGACGGCCTCGACGGCGAACTCGGGCATGACCTGGAGCCAGGCGAGGAGCGCGAGCGAGAGGCCCTGCGACACGTAGAACTGCGCCGCCTCCGCCCCCCAGGCGAGCATGAACGCGCTGGCGACGATGGACGGGAAGGTCCAGATCGCCTGGACCGCGCCGCGGTGCGCGTCCTCGGGGTTGATCGGGCCGGAGATCATCGCGGGGTCAGAACCGGGTGACACCGGTGAAGTGGAAGTCGCGCACGCGGAGAGCGGGCACGACCACGCACGAGCCGACGTGGTTGAAGACGCTGGGCTCGGCGTCGCGGCCGACACCCTCGGTGCGCTCCAGCACCTCGAGCACGCTCTCGTTGAATCTCAGGTTACGCAATCCCCGCGTCAGACGTCCTCCTTCGATGAGGAAGGTCCCGTCGCGGGTCATGCCGGTGATGAGCGTGCGCCGGGCGTCCACCACGCGGTTATACCAGAAACGCGTGACCAGGATGCCGTGGTCGGTCGAGGCGATGAGCTGGTCCATCGTGCGGTCCCCCGAAGCCAGCACGAGGTCGTAGGGGATGGGCCCTTCGACCGCCGGCGGCGGGCTGGCGTGCCCGGTGCTCCCGGTGCCGGCGGCGAGCGCCGTGCGCCGGTCGTGGACGACGGCGCGCGCGATACCGCCCTCGATCAGCGTCACGCGGCGGCGCGGCGTTCCCTCGTGGTCGAAGGGCCGGCCGAACGAGCGCCGATCGAACGCGTCGTCCACCAGCGTGACGCCCGCGCCGGTGATGCGCTCGCCCATCCGCCCGGACAGGAACGAGCGGCCTTCCTGCTCGCTCTGGGCGCCGAGTCCGAGCCAGGCGAGGAAGGCGACCAGCTCGGCGACCGCGGCCGGCTCGAGGATCACGGTGTAGCGCCCGGGCGGGATCTCGCCGGGATCGCGCGAGCGCTCGGCCTTGTCGAGCGCGATCCCGCCCAGGGTCTCCGCCTCCAGCGCCCGCCAGTCTCGCCGGTGCCGGTCCACCCATCCGCTCGAGTCCGGCGCGCGAACCGTGCAGGTGAAGCGGGAATAGGTGTCGGCATGGAACGCGAACCGGCCCCGCGTGTTCGCGACCGCCAGCACGCTGGCCGCCGTGGTGAGCGCGCCGGCGGCGTTGAACCCGCGCGCCGCGGCTGCCATGGTGATCGGTCCGACCGCCGCGGCGCGCTCCTCGGGCGTGCAGGCGGCCGTGGCGGGGACGAAACCCCCATCCGGCCTCGAGGGGGGCTCGGAGGGCGGGCCCGATTCCGGCTCTGATGGGTCCCCCGGCCCCGGCAATCCCTCGTCCTCGGGCGAGAGGCGCGCCAGCGCCAGCGCGCGATCGGCGACCTGACGCAGCCCGCTCGAGTCGAGCCGTTCGGTGGAGGCGGTCCCGCTCCTTCGCCCCACCACCGCCTGCACCGTGAGGGTGTGCCGGCGGGAGCAGACGTTCTGATGGATCTCGTTGTTCGCGAAGCGGGTGAGGTTCTCGTCGCGGGCCTCGAGGATCGCCACCGTCTGCTCCGCCGCCGACATGGCGAGCGCCTCGTCCAGCAGCCCGCGCGCCTCCTCGCGCGAGAGCGGAGGGACGCCCGCGATGGCGGGATCCGTGGCGGCCCGGCTCACGATCCATACCCCACGCCGACCTGGACCTCGCGGAAGCGCGCCGAGGAGGCGCCCTGGGCGGTGCGCATGCTCTGGGTCGGCTGGCCCTTGCCGCAGTTCGGCGTCCCCCAGATCTCCCAGTCGGAGGCGTCGCACACCGCGTCGCAGCCGTTCCAGAACTGCGGCGTGATGCCGGTGTAGGTGCAGTTCTTGAGCAGCCGCCCACGCTTGCCGTCGCGGATCTCCCATCCGGCCTCGGTGCCGAACTGGAAGTTGAAGCGGCGGTCGTCGATGGACCACGAGCGGTTGGTCGCCATCAGGATGCCGTCCTTCGTATCGGCGATCAGGTCCTCGATCTTCCAGGTTCCCGGCTCGAGGTTGATGTTGGTCATCCGGATGATCGGGATGTGGGCCCACGACTCCGCCCGCATGGCGCCGTTGGACGCCTGCCCCAGCATCGGGGCGGTCTCGCGCGAGGTGAGATAGCCGACGAACCGGCCCTCGCGCACGAGATCCACCTTCTGCGCGGGCACGCCTTCGTCGTCGAAGCCGAACGTGCCGAGCCCGCGCGGGGCGGTGGCGTCGGCGACCAGGTTCACGACGCCGGATCCGTAGCGCAGCGTGCCGAGGTGGTCGGGGGTCAGGAACGAGGTGCCGGCGAAGTTGGCCTCGTGCCCGAGCACGCGGTCCAGTTCGGCCGGGTGCCCGCACGACTCGTGGATCTGGAGGCTCAGCTGGGCGCCGTCGAGGATGACGGTGGTGACGCCCGCGGGGCACTGGGGGGCGGTGAGCAGCGCCGTGGCGGTCGCCGCGGTCTCGGCGGCGTGGGCCGCGAGGTCGAGCCGCTCGACCATCTCCCAGCCGGCGGCTTCGTACTGCCCGCCGAAGGCATTGGGGTAGGACCGCCACTGGACGTCACGGTCGCCGCGCGCGGTCGCGCAGATGCCGGCGCCGGAGTGGACCAGCCGCTGTTCGAGGCGGGAGCCTTCGCTCGAAGCGAACAGTTTCCGCTCCTCCCAGAATCGGAGCGCCCCCTGCGCCACCGCGATCGCCGCGTCCCCGCGCATGGCGCCGGTGGCGCGGATGAGGAGATCGATCTTGTCCGCCAGCGAGACGGAGAACGGATCCTTGACCAGCGGCGTCTCGTACGCGGCGCGCGTGGGCGGAAGCGGCGAGAGCACGACCGGTTGCACGCGGAATCGCGCCGAGGCGCGCGCGATGCGGCAGGCGAGCGCGGCGCAGCGCTCGGCCTCGGCGGCGTCCGCCGAAGCGCTGCCGGCGAATCCCCAGCCGCCGTCCACGAGTGCCCGCACCCCGAGGCCGAGCCCGGCCGATTCCTGGAGCGCGCTCGGCCGGCGGTTCTTGACCTCGACCAGCTGTGACCGCGATTCCACCACCCGCACGTCCGCGTAGGTCGCACCGCCAAGCTGGGCCGCGTTGAGGGCGCGATCGGCGAGGTCGTGCATGGAGTCCCTTCGGGTCTTAGGGAGTGGGGGAGAGGGTTTAGAGCCGCGGAAGCGGCCGGATAGTGTCCAACGTCCATGACACCGTCAAGGCGAATGCGACCGGGGCGCGCCCGCCGCACGCGCGGAGGGGGGACCCTCCGGATGGCGACGCCACGGGCCGCGATTTGTCGCGCCGCGGCCGCGTTCGGCGCGGCGTTGACCTGAGCGGCGGGTCCTCCCTAAGATGCGGGGGCCCATGGTGCTCCCCACGAACCGCGGCCCGCTCGCGCGCCGCGCCCCCGGACCTCCTCCCGGTCCCCCGGACCGTCTGGCCCGCCGGGTCCCAGGGTGATGATGGGCGCGTTGCCGGTCCACGCCCGCGTCGATATCCGGTCCGGGCCCTCGTCAGGGCCCTCCTCCGGGACGGCGCCCGGGAGTCCCACCGACCGTCTCGCCGATCCTCTCACCGAGGACTGCGTCACCGGGTCGGCGTTCGCGCATGAACGGTTCGCCACGCTCTGGGGTGACGATGGCCCCCTGACGGCGCTCGCACGCGCCAAGCTGTCACCGCTGCCCGCCGCGCTCGCCCAGGAACTGCGCGACTATCACATCCGGCTCGGCGCGTCCCCGGCATCGCTCGCATCGCTCGAGCGTCTGGCGCGCGGCGAGGCGGTATGCGCGGTCGCCGGCCAGCAGCCCGGTCCGCTCGGCGGCCCGCTCTACGCACTGCACAAGACCGCTTCGACCGTCGGGCTGGCGGCGCGAGTCGCGGCGCGCACCGGCGTTCCGTGCGTGCCCCTGTTCTGGACCCACGGCGAGGATTCGGACTTCGACGAGATCCGCTCCGTCACGGTGGGTGACGCCACGCTCGGACTGCACGACCTCGCCCTGCCCGACGCGATCCATCGCGACGGGGCGCTGGTCGGAGGGCTTCCGGTGCCCGCGGTCGCCAACCTGACGGAGCAGGCGCTCGCGCACTGGCTGGGGCTGCCCGGGCACGCGGCGGCCGCGCGACTGTGCCGCACGTCGCTGGATGGCGCGCACGATCTGGGCGAGGCGCACAGCGCCCTCCTGCTGGCGCTGTTCGGCGAGCGTGGACTCGTGGTCGTGGACCCGAGGCTGCCCGCCTTCCGCGCCGCGGCCCGCTCCGTCATCGATCGCTACCTCGGGCACGCCGAGATGCTCTCGACGCTCGCCCGC
>JBKJXJ010000292.1:0-5336 GCA_046716125.1 Candidatus Eiseniibacteriota bacterium | reverse complement strand
CCCGGATGGTCTCCACAGGTCCGACCAGGAGGCGTCAGCGCCTTCGCAGGATCGAGTAGTTTCCGAACTCCTCCACCGGCTGGAACTTCGCTCCCAGATACTCGTCCAGGATCCGGACCCCGCTGCTCCTGCTGCTTTCATTGGGCTCGTTCGGGTTGCCCAGTCTGGACACCCGCACCACGTACCGGACATCCTTCCGTTCCAGGTCTGCGATGATCTCCCGCTGGACCGGGGCGGTTGTCGCGATACCTGGATGAAGCTCGTGGTATCGCGTCGCACTCCCGCGCTCGGCCAGGAAACAGAACGCAACATCATTGATTACGAGCCGGTCGTGCCGGTCGTTGCCCACGAATATCAATCCATCAGGCGGAACGTGATGCTGTATGAAGGCGACTGCCCTGGCTTGGTCGGGGTCGAGCTGAATGCCCCTCGCCCTCGCGACGAACTGCATGGCGGGGGCGCGAGGGGTCATGAAACGGGTGGCCTGCATCACGAAACCGTGCACGGGCTGGATAAGCAGCAGCGCCCAGGCGCCGAGTACGATGCCGGAGAGAACCGCTCCCCGGATGCCCCCGGGGACGCGGAGAAGACTGCGAGACCATACGGCCGTCAGGACGATGGCGGGGATGAAGGTCGGCGGAAGATGGATCAGGTCACTGCGAATCCGTGCCTGATTGAGGCTGATGATCCCGAACAGGGGCAGGAGGATGAATAGGAGAGGATTATCGACAGCCGCATGGCGTCTGAGCAGGCGACAGGTGATCGCAAGGAGGCACGCGGCATAGGTTACGAGCGGAAGGTAGAACGCGAGGCCATCGAGGATCCGGCGAAGGTAGTCCGACGGAGGCAGGGGCCCGGAGAATGGCGAAGGCAGGGTCGGTACGGCGGGGGGAAATGGCAGCGAGCGGACGCTGGGAAAGATCGTCGCAGGGGCGATCAAGAGGTCGAGGACCGTGTCGTCCCCCGTACCGGCCACAAGGAAAACCACTGCGGGCATGAGGACCACGCCGGCGCCGAGCAGGAAGAATGCGAGGATGCCCGGTGGCAGGCGCCCCGCGTCATCGCCCGGTGTCGGTAGGGAGATCCGGCGAACGAGCCACACGGCAATGACGACAGAAACGAGGGCATAGACCCCGAGATCGTGACGGATCCATGTCGCCATGCCGACGGCGAGGCCTGCCGCGATGGACCAGGGTGCGTGGCGTCGGTGCGAGGAGGCATGGACGAGCAAGAGGAAGCCGAGCAGGATGAGGAACAGCGCTGGGAAGACGGGATAGCCGAAGTGCCCGATGTGAGCGAGCCACAACGCGGTGAAGGCCCCGACGGTGAGGGCGATGCCGGTCGGCGCCAGCTTCCTGGTGAGCAGGAAGGCGAGGACGAAGAGCCCTGTGCGGACCATCGTGTCCCACAGGCGCTCGACGAGGATCGAGGGACCGAAGAGCTTGAACAGGCCGGCGACGATGTAGAACTGACCGGGCGCGTACAGCGTCCAGAAGCCGGAGTAGGGCCGGTCGACCTCGAGGACGCGCTGGGCGCCGTGGACGGTGATCCCCTCGTCGTAGACGTTGATGGGACCTGGGAGACCGGTCAGGAGCGCGAGGCACCCGAGGCCGAGGAGCAGCGCGGTGATCACGAACTCGTGCGATGGAGTCTTGTGCACAGGCGCTGGTCGAGATGCGATGGGCACGGGGCTGGCTCCTGAGATCTGGCGTGGTCCGGAGGCTGATGGTTCTTCGATCCTTCCGCAAGCCGGCCGTCCCATCTCGATGCCCGGCGCCCGCCCAACGCACGCCATGGTTTCCGTGCGACCCGCGTTTGACCGGACCGGTGACGCACCCGTAACCTGTTCAATTCCCGTGCCGCTCTCGAGCCTCGGCGAGCCGAGCGGTGGCCGCAACCGTTGCAGACACATCGTGGGATACTCGGCCTTCGCCGCCTTCCTCCAGGACTCCCGTTGACGAACCCGCCACCCGAATCATCCGTGGGACCCGGGGCGCCGCAGGCCCCCGGCGCGAGCGTTTCGCTCGCCAACATGCTGCCTCCGGCCGCGCGTCGGTTCCTGGCGGAGTGCCGGGTCCGCCGGCGCCCACTGCTGCTCTTCGTGGGGGCCGTGGCGGCTGTGGCGATCGTGCTATCGCTCCTCATGCCACCCGTCTACCGGGCGGTCTCCACCATCCTGCCCCCCACGGAGAGCGGGGACTCCTTCAGCCTGATGGCCGGAATGATCGAGAGTTCGGCCCTGACCCGATTGGGGCTGACCAGCACCTCGTCGCCATCCGAGGTCTACGCCGAGATCCTCAAGAGCCGCACGTTGCGAGAATCGCTGGTCGTGGCCTTCGACCTGCAGCGCTTTCACAAGATGCCCGACATGGATCGCACCCTGGGGATCGTGAACGCCCAGATCCGGGTCGACGTCAACCCCGCGGGCGTGCTGAGCGTCTCGGTCGATGACCGCGACCCGAAACGTGCGGCCGACATGGCCAACCACCTGGTCGCGAGTCTGGACCGGTTCAACCAGGAGAGCTACAACACCAGAGCCAAGCGCACTCGCCAGTTCCTCGAGATCCGGCTCTCCGAGGCACAGCATCGCCAGCGTGAGGCGGATTCCGCGCTCGCCGCGTACGAGCGGCGGCACAAGGTCCTCGCCGGTGGCGATGCCGCGGCGCTGCAGGGCGCGGCGTCGGTCATCGCTCAGAAGCTTGACCTGCAGGTCAGGCGGGCGTATGTCGGCAGCTACAGCCGTCCCGGCTCCGCGAGCCTTCGTGAGCTTGATGCCGAGCTGGGTGCGGTCGAGCGGGAGATCTCGAAGCTGCCGGGGCTCAAGGAAGAGGGTTCGCGGCTTGCGCTGAGCGCCGAGATCCAGCGCCGGGTCTACATGCTTCTGACCTCACAATACGAAGACGCGCGCATCCAGGAGACGCGCGATACGCCGACGCTCACGGTCCTCGACCGTGCCCGCCCGCCTCAGCTGAAGGCGCGTCCCAAGCGCGCAATCATCGTGCTGGGGGCGACCGCGATGGCGATGATGATGGGTGCGGCCTGGGTGGCCCTCTCGATCAGGACGACGGCCGTCCCGTGATGGGCGCGGCCGGCCGCAGGCGGGATCCCCGCCATGGCTGAGCTCGGCTTTCCCCGGGTCGCCGCGATGCCCTCGACCCTCATGCGGTTGCTCCCCATCATCGCCGCGGCGCTCGCCGTGGCGATCGGGATCGCGGTCGGCGACCCGACGTCTACGGGGATGCTGCTGCTGGGCGCACTGGTCGGACTGGCGGTTCTAGTCGTCACGGTGTTGCGGCCGCGTGTCGGCCTCTATGCACTCGCGTTCTCGACCATGATCCTCATGGTGGTCGTCGTCCGACCCCCGAGGGGTTTGAACGCGTTCGATGTCTTCCTGCTGCCGGTGCTCGCAGCTTCGGTCTGGGGCGCCGCGCGCCGGGATGCCGCGCGCCGCGCCGCCGCCGAAACCGGTGCCGGTCATGCCGCGATCCGCGGCGCCACACAGAAACTGAAGCGAGCCGTCCTGCTCTACTTCCTCGTGGCCCTGATCTCGCTTGTCCCGGGGCTGTTCACCGGGCACGTCGCACGATCGCTGGATGCCACCCTCATGCTGGTCCGGGTCATCCAGGGCGCACTCCTGTTTCCTCTGGCCACGTGGTGGATCGACTCGGAGCGGAGGATCCATCACACCATCGATGCGATGCTCATCGGCGGAGCGGCCCTTGTGGCCGTGAACGTCGTGCATCTCGCGACGGCCGGCGTGAAACGAGCTGGGATGACCTGGTTCCTCAATCAGCCGGATTGGCCCATCGACAGTCCCAACGAGGCGGCGACCGCGACGCTCCTGCTGTCGACCCTGCTGCTCGCCCGACATGCGGTCCGCGCGCAGCTCCGCAACCACCTCATGATCGCGGGCTCGGTCCTCATGCTCGTCCTGAGCCTGTCGCGGAGTGGGATCGTCGCCTGGTCGACATTCGTCATCATGCGGCTGCGCCGCATCGGATGGCGCCGCGCGGTGCTGGCCGTGGTCCTGCTTGCCGCGCTCGTGCCACTCACCCCACGCGAGTACCGCGAGCGGATGGGTCGCTCGCTGGCGTTCGAGCGCGGGTCATTCGAGCGCTACTCGATCGCGATCCGGTTGTTCACTTACCAGACAGCCTGGAAGGTCTTCGTCGATCACCCTCTCCTGGGGGTCGGGTATCTCAACTTCCGCTTTGTCAGCGAGAGCTACAACAATCTCCACTTCGTGATCCCCACCACCGAGAACTTCATGCTCGAGACCGCGACCGGGATGGGGGTCGTGGGACTCGCAGCGGTCGCGCTGGTGGTCGTGCGTCTCTTCCAGCTTGGACGCACGATCGCGCGTGTCGCGCCACGTCAGTCCCTCGCCCACCACCTCGCCGGCTATCACGGAGCGCTCATGGCGAGCCTGTTCGCGGCAAGTCTGACGGGCTCCGTCTTCGTCGGGATGGTCGCGGTGGCGCAGCTGGCGTTGTGGACCGCCATCGTGGTGCGGTCCGGCCATCAGTCTCTTGGCGGGGGTTCAGGCTGACGATGCCCGACACCGCCATTCGGGACCGACCGCTCAGGATCCTCCACATCATCACCCGGCTGATCGTCGGCGGTGCGCAGGAGACGATGATGCTCACCTGCGACCTGGTGGACCGAGTACGGTTCCCCAATGAGGTGCTGAGCGGGATCGAGACCGGGGTCGAGGGCCAGCTCCACGATGAGTGTCGTTCCCGCGGGATCATCCTGCGCTTCGAGCCGACCCTGGTTCGCGATCTCCATCCGTTGAAGGATGCGGTGGCCCTGGCGAGGCTCATTCGGTTCATCCGCCGTGGCCGTTGGGACATCGTCCACACCCACAGCTCAAAGGCCGGGATCCTTGGACGCCTTGCGGCGAGGCTCGCCGGAGCGCCGGTCGTGCTGCACACGGCCCACGGTTGGGCGTTCGATCGCGAGCAACCGGCCCCGGTGCGCGGCCTCTACGTGGCGCTCGAGCGCTTCGCGGGATCGCTCAGTCACGCGCTGGTGGCCGTCAGTGTGCCCGGGCGGGAGGCGGCACTGGGCCTGGGCATCGGGCATCGTCCCCAGTATCACATCATCCGAGAGGGGGTCGAGATCGAGCCCTTCGCGAACGTCGCAATCGGTCGCCACGAGGCACGGGCCCGGCTGGGAATTCCCCAGGATGCGCTCGTGGTCGGAAACGTCGGACGCCTCAGCTCGCCCAAATGCCCGCTCGACATGGTCAACGCATTCGCGCCGCTAGCCCATTCGCGGTCCGACGCCCGACTGGTGCTGGTGGGCGACGGCCCCGACCGTGCGCAGGTGGAAGC
>JBKJXJ010000291.1:0-3285 GCA_046716125.1 Candidatus Eiseniibacteriota bacterium | reverse complement strand
CGGGATCGTCGAAGCGGGCTCCGTAGCCAGCCTGGCGGACGACCGGGCGGTCCTCGCGGCCAGCCGCGGCGAGCTGCCGCCGGTGCTGCGTGTCCACCACCGCCATGCGATCGCCGCCGAGGATCACTTCCGCATGGAGCCGGGCTACACCAACATCCAGCGCATCGCGGCGAACCAACTCCTGGCACGGGACTCGGGGGGCGAGATCCGGGCGCCGGGCGAGGGCTTCATCCTCATGCCGCTCTACCAGGCGATGGGCGACGACGGGTTCTTCCTCGGCAGCGAGGTCGCGGAGGGGGCGTAGGGAGTGAAAGAGTCGGCCGGTGCCTACTTGATCACCAGGACCTTGACTGTCCGACCCAACGTGCCCTGCGTGAGCCGCAGCAAGTAGAGCCCAGTCGCGAGCAGACGTTGAGGTGTCACCTCTACGGCGTGGCGGCCGGCGCCCAACCCGCCAACATCCCTCCCAGCTAGCCGCCGGCCTGTCACGTCCAGCAGCTCCAGCCTGGCGTGAGCGGAGACGGGTAGAGCAATCGAGGCCGTGATTCGATTCGCGGTTGCTCCTCTGCTCTGCAGCTCCAGACCCGGCTCGACACGAGCATCCGAGACCGCTGCAATGGGAACGTCGCGGATGGCAGCGAAGTAGGACTGTGGCCATCCGCCAGCATCGGTGAAGTATCCCCCGACGTACATGGTCGCTCCGCTGGCTTGCAGCATCCCCGCCCATGCGGGCGAAGCGTCGTTTCTTCCGACTCCAATGGCCCACGGGGTGGCGGCCCCGGTCGTGGGGTCCAGGGCGGCAAGACCGCGCCGTGGCTGGCCACCAATAA
The DNA here is from genome assembly GCA_046716125.1 of Candidatus Eiseniibacteriota bacterium. GTDB lineage: Bacteria > Eisenbacteria > RBG-16-71-46 > RBG-16-71-46 > RBG-16-71-46 > WS-11. The sequence goes on along the minus strand of JBKJXJ010000291.1, from coordinate 2,455 downwards.
CGCTGAACAATCCTGCAGCGTAGACCAGGCCCTCGCTCACGACGATGTCGAGCACCGGCCCCTCAGGGAATCCCGCGGGATCCCACGCCGTCGCGGCGCCGGTTGCAGGGTCCAACGCGGCAATCCGCCAGCGGGCTTGTCCGCCGATGTTTGTGAAGTAGCCGCCCGCGTAGACCACACCGTCGCCCGCGGCGATGGCGTGAACCCCGTCGGTCGCACCCGGATCCCAGACAGTAGGAATGCCCGTTGCGGCATCGAGAGCCGCGATTCGCCCGCGGGGCTGTCCACCGATCGCGGTGAACCCCCCGCCGACGTATACCGTGTTCCCGCTGACCGCGATAGGATCGACACCAGCGTTTGCTTCGGTCTGCCACGCCACCACAGTGCCGGTGGCGGCATCGAGCTTCGTGATTCGCCCGTTCGGGTTGCCCTGAAAGTAGAAACCGCCGCTGGCGTAGAGATCACTCCCGTTCACCTGTATCTCGCTCACGGGCCAGCTGGGACGCCATCCTCCCGGCGGCGCGAGCCCTGTGGTGGCATCCAGCGGCGCGAAATACGAGCGTGGCTGTCCACCGATGTTGAAGAACTCACCTCCCGCGAACACGGTGTTCCCGCTCGCAGCCAGCGCATAGACCCGATTGCTGGCATTGGGATTCCATGCGGTGACGCTTCCAGTGATCGCGTCCAGCGCGGCGATGTTGTTGCGCACGACGCCGCCAAGGCTGGTGAATGTGCCTCCCACGAACACCATCTTTCCCTGAACGGCCAGCGTGTAGACCCTCCAGTTCGCATCCGGATGCCACGCCGCGGGAACTCCGGTCGTGATATCGAGCGCCGCCAGTCGTCGTCGAGGCTGACCACCGATGCTGGTAAACTCCCCACCCACATAGACGGTGTTGCCGCTTACCGCCACGTCGTGGACCCAATAGTCTGAGTTGGGGTTCCAAGCGGTGACCGCACCGGTGCTCACATCGAGCGCAGCAATCCGATTGCGGGACTGCCCGCCGATGGTGGTGAACCCGCCCCCGACCAGCACGGTGTTACCGTTTACCTCGATGTCGAAGACGTAGTCGTTCGCACCCGGATTCCAGGCGGTGGCCAGCCCGGTGGTGAGGTCCAGAGCTGCGATTCGAGTGCGTTCCTCGCCTCCGATGTTCCAAAAGTTGCCGCCGACGAAGAGCGTGTTTCCACTCGATGCCATGGTGCTGATGAAGGAGTTCGAATTGGGATTCCAAGTCGTGGCAGCTCCGGTAGTGGCGTTCAATGCGGCGATGTTGTTTCGCGGCACTCCGGCGATCGAGCTGAACGTTCCTCCGACATAGATCACGCCCCCGTTCGGCACCAGTGCCGCAACGAAGCCATTTGCATCCGGCTGCCAAGCCGTCACGTCACCGGTCGTGCCATGCACGGCAGCAAGGTGGGAGCGAGCCTGCCCGCCGACGTTGCTGAAGTTGCCGGCGATGTACACGGTGTCTCCGATCATTGCCAGATCGCCGACCGCAAAGTCGGCACCCGGATTCCAGGCTGCCAGGCTCCCATCCGCATGAATGTGGGCCAGGTTTGCTCGCGGCAGACCGTTGACCGCACTGAATTGGCCACCGATGTACCAGCCGTCCGCTCCGTCCGGCACCACGGCGCGGACCCACCCCACCACCTTCGCAAACGTCTCACTGAGTTCTCCCGTGGTAGCGCTCACCGGTACGCCACTCCCGGTGGCCCGTCCGACTTGGTTGAACATGCCACCGATGTAGATCGTGTTGTCGATGCGTACGAGGTCATAGACGCTTCCATCGGTGACCCAGAAACTCGTATCCACGACCTGGGCCGAGCCAGGCAGCGCCCACAACGCGATCACGATTGCAGTCCCAATGGCCGGCCGACAATGGACGTGCTTCTGGGGTCGGCGCGGTGCAGTGGCCACATCAGTGGCACGCGTGCGGCGAAGGTTGGACAGCCGCCTATGGATCCCGGCGATTGGACCGTCGGCCGACGCATGGAAGTGAGAGGGTCCGTAGTCCACGATGGGCCTCCTCCTGAGTCGGACGACTTACGGCGACTCGCTCTGCCGTGAGGGTGCACGGGGGGGTGATCGTGAGAGAGGAATGGTAGCACGCACCCTACGCGCGCGCCGCAGTTACTTGGGCTCGACTATGCCACCGCCCGTGCCAGCTGCACACTTCTACTGGCCCGCCGCTCACCCCTTCAGCGCGGCCAGCACCTCGTCGAGCATCTTCTTGGCGTCGCCGAAGAGCGTGCGATTGTTCTCCTTGTAGAAGAGCGGATTGTCCACACCGGCGTAGCCCGACGCCATGCTGCGCTTCATGACGATTGAATTGCGGGCCTTCCACACTTCCAGAACAGGCATGCCGGCGATGGGGCTGGCCGGGTCTTCCTGCGCGGCGGGGTTCACGATGTCGTTCGCGCCGATGACCATGGTGACGTCGGTCTTCGGGAA
>JBKJXJ010000290.1:0-11968 GCA_046716125.1 Candidatus Eiseniibacteriota bacterium | reverse complement strand
AACGAGCCATACATGCGCAGGCGTTCGAGCGGGGCGGCGGGGGCGGCGGCGGTGGCCATGGGCTGGGCGCTGCCGGCGCGGGCGGGAGAGCCCGTGGATCGGCGCGGGCGGCGAGACTAGCCGACCGGGAGTGCGTCCGACAACCATGGTCGGACGGGACCGGGAACGCCGCCCGGCCGTACTCCGCTTACGCCGCTTTGCGCTCCTGATCGCGCGCGGCGAGGGCGGCCTGCGCGAGGGTGCCGGCGATGCGCCGGCGATCGGGCTCGGTCAGCAATACGAACTCGATGCCGAGCCGGACCTCATTGCCCACCTCGTCCACCTCGAGCCAGCGCACCTGGGCCGCGAGGCGCAGCCCACCGCGCGGCCCCGGCAGGTCGAGATCCACCGCGACCACGGCGTCCATCAGCGCGCCGCGCGAAGCGCCCAGCTCCTGAGTCGCGAAGCGGATGCTGAACCCGCTGGTCGAGAGGTCGCCGAGCTGGCCCTCGACCGGCGGAACGATCGAGCCGGAGAGCCTGAGGAGCGCGAGGCGGCTCGCGAGCGACACGCTCACGCGCGGATGGCGGCGACGCTCGACCTGCGGCTCCCGCTCGCCGATCGAGCCGGCGACGGGTTCGGGCGCGGTCGGGAGCATGTAGACCTCGGCCGGGTCGGTGGGAGTCGGTGGATCGTCCGACGCGGTGACTTCCGCCTCCTCAGGCGGGCGGGACACCGCCGCCTCTGCCGGGCGGGACTCCGCCTCCGGCGCGGCCGTTTCCACCGGCTCCTCCCCGGCAGGAACATCGCCGGACTGCGCCGGCGGTTCGACCAGCGCCTCATCCGGGGCCTCATCCAACACGTGGCGATCCGCGCTCACCGGTGCTTCGGCAGGGGGCGACAGGTCGAGGCTGCGTTCGCGCTCGGGGTTCCCGACGATCGGCGACTCGAACGCGCTCTCGTCGCTCCCCGTCGGCCCTTCCGGCGATGCGCTCTCGCCGTCCTGCGCACCATTTCCGGCGGGCGTGTCCGAGAGCGACAGCACGCCGAACTCGACCCAGCCCGCGCCGTCGCCATCGACCGGCATCGGGCGCTCGGCCTCGTCGTCCGGCGGCGGCAGCCGCAGCGGCTCGGTGCCCGCGTTCGGCAGCGGAGCGCGCGGCGTTTCGTCGAAGTCCTCGCGGCGCCGCGGGCGCGTGGACAGCAGTCCGCGCACCTCCGGGGTCAGACCGGCCACGGCCGCGCCGGTGACGTGCAGGCCGGCGGTGAGCGCCAGCTTCAGGTCGCGCGCGAGCTCCGCCTCGAAGCGCAGCGCTTCGACCGGAAGCTCGGGTGCCAGCGTCACGCGCGCGTTTCGCGCGAGGCCAGGATCCACGTGGACGACATCCCCTTCGGCCGCGAGCGATTCGGCGCTGGCGCGGCCGTCGGGCAGCGCGAACGACCAGCGCATACGGCCCGCGAGCACCTCCCAGACCGTCCCGGCTTCGACCTCCATCGTCCGCTGTTCGAGGCCGAGGATCTCGAAGCGCGTCTCGGCGGCGATGCGCTCGAACCACGCACGCGGGAGCGCGAGCAACTGGGACTCCGTCCAGGGCCTGCCGGACGACCCCGGCGCCTCCGAAAGGAATGGGAGCCCCTTCTCGCGCAGTTGTTTCTGGAGCACGTGCCAGCGTCCGGGGGCGAGTGCGCCGGGGCGCTCGAAGACGTCGATCTGCTTCTGGAACGCGATCGAGCGGATCACCTCACCGCGATCGGCCGACTGCGGCAGGAGCCTCCGATACTGGACGAGCGCGAGCCGGCCGTTGCCGGTGCTGGCGAACAGCGCGGCGAGCAACTGCCGCGGCGCGGTCGCCTGAGGGGCCGCCTCGACCAGCGTTCGGACCAGCCGGACGCACTCGTCGAGGTCGCCCTCGCGATAGGCATCCAGCACCAGTTCCAGCACTCGGGGTTTCGAGGGCACGCGGAGCGCATCTCCCGTTGGAGACCGAGGACCGACGGACTGTGTTACACGGAGGTCATCGGCGGACCCGGAGGGCCGCTTGAGGAGTGAGGAGGGCCGGGCCCGACGATGGACGCGAAGTGCCATCCCCGCTATGCTTTGCGCTCTCGGGTCGGGATCGCCGATCCACGCATTCCTACGCGAGGAAGTCTCGATGCGACGGCGCCTCGGCCGGTGTTCCATCCTGCTGATCCTCGCCTCGGGGGCAAACGTCGCGCACGCTCGACCGTCGCCCGGAGCCGCATCCGCCGACACCGCCGTCTACGACATCGCCCCGGTCACGGTGCGCGCCGCCCGGCCCCGGGCGACCCCGGGCGGGTCGAGCGCGGTCGGGATGGTGCTGGACTCGGCGACCGCCCGTCCCGCGCCGACGCTCGAGCAGGTGCTGCGGACCATGCCGCTGGTGGTCGTGCGCGCCAACTCGCGCGGCGAGGTGCAGCCGGCGTTGCGCGGCGGCGAGGATCGCCAGATCGCGGTCCTGGTGGACGGGGTGCCGATCACCCTGGCCTGGGATCACCGGTCCGACCTGTCGGTGATCCCGATGAGCGCGGCGCGCAGCGTCACGCTCCACCGCGGCCTCTCCTCGCTCCTGCACGGACCGAACGCGCTCGCGGGCGCGGTCGAGGTGGACATCGCGCGCGGCGATCGGGCGGACGCGGCGCCGCCGCCGCTGGTGCTCGACGCCGGCGTCGACCACACCGGCGGACGCAGCGCCGCCCTCACCGCCGGCAGCCTGCGGACGGATGATGGAGGGCGCTGGCTGGTGCGCGCGGGCGGGGGCTACCGGAGCACCGACGGCATCGCGCTGCCCCACGCGCTCACGCGCTCCGATCCCGCGACCTACGCCCGGTTGACCGCCGACGGCGACCGACGCCTCAACACCGACGCCGATGCGTTCGATGGCTTCCTCTCGCTCAGGCGCGTGAGCGCGGGCGGCGCGTGGGGCTCGTTCACCGGCGCGGGCTACCGCCTCGAGCGCGGCGTCGCGCCCGAGGCGCACACCTCGTCTCCGCGCCTGTGGCGCTATCCGCTGCAGGCCCGCGGCCTCGCGGCGCTGTCCGCCGGCACCGGCATGCGCTCGACGCCCTGGGGCCGGGGCGACCTGGAGCTGAGCCTGGGCGCCGATGCCGGCCGGACGAGGATCGACGAGTTCGACAGCCTCGACTACCGCACGGTGGTGGGCGGCGAGCGGGACGACGACCGAACCCTGACCGCGCGGTTGCTCGGCGACCACACTCTGGGCGAGCGCGGCGACCTGAGGATGGCGCTCACCTACGCCGACGTGTCGCACGACGAGGTCATCGACAGCGCGCCTGCGGCGAGCTACCGGCAGCGGCTCTGGAGCCTCGCGGCCGAGACCGACTGGCGCATGCCCTGGAGCGTCCCGGTGCGGGTGAGCGTCGGCGGCGCGGCGGACGGCGCCGACACGCCGGAGTCCGCCGACAAGCCGGCACTCGCACGGCTCTGGAACTGGGCGGGGCGTGCGGGCGTGACCGCCGTACTGCTCGAAGGCCGCGCCATCGCGCATGCTTCGAGCGGGCGCCGGGCGCGCTTCCCGGCGCTCCGCGAGCTCTACTCGGGCGCGCTCGGGCGCTTCCTCGAGAACCCTGCGCTCAGGCCCGAGTCGCAGTGGGTGACCGAGGCCGGGGTGACCTTTCGCCATCGCCGCGGCGAACTCCAGCTGGTCGGATTCCACCAGGCGATGGAGGACGCGATCACCCGGATCCCGGTGGCGACTCCGGGCGGGAACAAGTTCCAGCGCGTCAATCAGGGCCGGCTGACCGCGACCGGGATGGAGGTCATCGCCGATGCGACGATGGGAGCGCTTGCCCTTGGCGGCAGCGCGACGCTGCAGCGCACACGCGGCGAGAGCGCCCCGGGCGTGACGACCGAGCTCGAGTACGAGCCCACGATCCACGGCGGCGTCTGGGCCGAGGCGCCGCTCCCCGCGGACGTGCGCCTCGTCCTCGACGCACGCGGGACCGGCCGGCAGCGCTACGTCGATCTCGACAGCGGGGACTTCTCGTCGCTCGCGCGCAGCATGCAGGTGGGCCTGCGTCTGTCGCGCGCGTTCGCGTTCGGCGCCGCCGGTCCGTGGCGACGCCTGGACCTGGCGATCGCGGTCGACAACCTCGGGGACCAGCCCATCTTCGACCAGGCCGGGCTGCCCCAGCCCGGCCGCACCTTCCGGTTCCAGACCCGACTCTGGTAGTCGGGCCCGTCCCCGACCGACAAGGCAGCGGAGGTGAGTTCACTTCAGCCGATCGGCCCCCGATTGCGATCAACCTCCGCGAACCCGGCCTGCCGCTGCTTGCCTGTCGTGGTCGAGATCTTTCGATCTCGGTCCAGTGCTATCGCAATCGGTGGACCATCACGCGCGGAGTCCTGCCCGGCGCCATAAGTCACTGTCGCCCAGCGAGCGGGCGGGCGCGGAACCATGGCCAGACGCCTCGCGACGGCGCATGCGGTGTCGCCGCCGTTGCGACCCCGACGTGGCGGCGACGACCGAAGGGTCGACCCTCGCCCGCGTTACGCGAGCCGACCACCCGGTGGGCGGGGCGTACGCCCCGTGGACGGCCCCTCCGCGCGCCGATCCCGGCGGCCTCACTGCAATGCCGAAGCGGCCATCCTGGCCCCTGTCAAAAACCCCCTTGACGGACTGCACGCGTGTGCACTATGTTCCGGTCGTGCCAGGTCCCTCACCGGACCAACCTCGGAAGGAGCGGGCTCCATGCTGAACGAACGGGCAGGAAAGATCCTCGCGTACATCCAGAGTTTCGCGCGGGAGCATGGCTACCCGCCCACGATCCGCGAGATCGGCGAAGCCTTCGAGATCGCGTCCACGAACGGGGTGCGCTACTACCTCAGCATGCTCGAGAAGGGCGGCCACCTGAAGCGGAGCGGTCGCATCTCGCGCGGCATCGGCCCCATGGCGCCGCAGGCGGCCACCGGCATCCCGATCCTGGGCCGCGTCGCGGCCGGCAAACCGATCCTGGCCGAGGAGAACCACGAAGGTACGCTCGAGACCGGCGTGCTCTTCGGTGATCCGCGTGGACTGTTCGCGCTCAAGGTGCGCGGAGACAGCATGATCGACGCGGGCATCCTGGCCGGCGACTATGTCGTCGTCCGCGGTCAGGAGACCGCGAACGCCGGCGAGGTGGTCGTCGCTCTGGTGGGTGACGAGGCCACCGTGAAGTACTACCGGCCCCGCGCCGACTCGGTCGAGCTGGTGCCGGCCAATCCGAAGTACGAGCCCATCGTCGTAGCCGAAGAGTCGGACTTCCGCATCCTCGGCACGGTGAAAGGCGTGATCAGAACCATCGGTCGATAGTCCGCATCAGAAGAAACGTCGAAGGTTCGTCCCCGGGAGATTCGTCTCCCGTTTTTCAGCAGTCACAGGTGCACATATGTTCAGTCATTCTCAGCAGGAGGAACGAACGTGAACCGCGACCTGACCCCCCACGTCAACGCCGCGCTGCTCGGGCGCTGGGAACCGCTGTGCCGAAGCCAGCTCCACTACGTCGTCACGTGGAGCACCCGGGGCCGGCGACCGGTGCTGAAGGACCGTCATATGGCGGTGCTGGGCGACATGGTGACATCGCTGTGCGAGGAGCGAGGGATCTCGCTGCTCGAGACCACGGCCGGCCAGGACCACGTTCACGTGCTCATCGGACTCAGGCCGGTGCAGAGCGTCGCGAGTGCGGTGCGTGAGCTGAAGGGAAAGACCGGCTTGGAGCTCATGTCGCGATTCCCCGAGCTGCGCGTGTGGCTGGGCGGAAATCTGATGTGGGATGAACGCTACGCGGTCGAGACGGTGAGTCCGGCGCGTCTCGCCAGGGTCCAGACCCGGCTGCGCGCACTCCACGCCTCGGACGACCTGATGGCAGAAGCGAGCTGAGCAGGGCGCTGAGCCCGTAGCTCCACGTGATCGAGGACGCTGACTGACGGAGTTCTCTCGCAGGGCAGACTCGCGGGGTCAACCTGCGGGGCCAACCTGACATGACATCCGGCGTCCTCGATCACGCCCGCTCGACCTGCGCCTCCACCGAGGCCGGCTCCTCGATGCCGGCGAGCAGCGCCGCGCCGAGGACCAGGGCGGCACCGATCCACTGGATCGGCTGCAACCCTTCGCCCAGGAACAGCGCCGCCGAGAGCACGGCGACCACCGGCTCCATCGTGGCGACGATGCCGGCCTGAGCGGCCGGCAGGCGGCGGAGTCCGGCGTAGAAGCAGGCGAACGGGACCAGCGTGGAGAACACACCGAGCGCCAGGAACATCCACCATACGCCGGCGCCATGGCCGGCCGCGAGGATGCGGGCCGGCGGGGTGACGCACATCCAGAATCCCGCCGCGATCAGGAACGTGTAGAACAGTACGGTCTCGGGCGCATAGCGCGTGAGCCCGCGTTTCGAGTACATGATGTAGAAGGCGAAGGCGAGCGCGGCGCCGAATCCCACCACCCAGTCGCGCAGCGGGATGTCGTGCGCATCCCTCGGCACCCCGCTCACGAGCAGCACGGTCCCGCCGATCGCGGCGACCACCGCGACGATGACCTGCGGCCGCACGGCGGCGCCCCGCAGCAGTTCGGCGCCGATGATGAGCGCGGGAGCGATGTACTGGATCAGGATCGCCAGCCCGACGCCGAGCGTGGCGATGGCGTAGTAGTAGGTGCCCTGTACGGCCGCCACGCCGAACAGGCCGAGGATCAGGAAATACCCCCAATCCTCGTGCCGTATCCGGAGCGCGGCGGGCTTGCGAATGGCGAGCCAGGCTCCGAGCAGGGTGACGGCGATGACCAGCCTCAGCACCACCGCCGTGAGCGGCGGCACGGCGTGGTCCCGGAACGCGAAGCGCGCCAAAGTGGCCGAGGTGCCCCAGAACACCGTCGCCGCGAATACCAGCGCGCGCCCGCGAGCGAGCGAGCGGCTAGGCTGCGTTCGCCTGGTCGAGGACAAAGCGGTGAGGGAGCGACGAGCGGAGCGTATCCGCCGGATACTCCGCAGCGAGGAGAAACCGAGCCGACACAGTCATCGGACAGGCAAACGCATCCTAGAGGAGGCGGCGGCGGACGAGCCGGAACGCATGCTCAACGGCATTCCTTCGGATCACCAGCCTGAGCCTGCTGCCCGGCTGACCCTCCATGCGGCGCGTCAGGACGATCAGATCGAGTTCCCGGGCGTTCGCACCATCCAGCGCCACGACCTCGTCGCCGAGCGTGATGCCCACGCGGTCCGCCGGCGATCCTTTCACCACGCCCACGACCACCACCGCGCCGTCCAGCCGTTCGACCTGGAGACCGACATGGCAATACTCGAGCGGTCGGTCGTCGCGATAGCCCGGGATCGGGTCCAGCCACAGCACGCGGTTCGGATAGTCCACGGCAATGCGGAATCGCTTGAGGAACGAGTAGCCGAGCAGGCCGTGGATGGTCTCGCCGGTGGCGCGCGCGAGCACCCCGGCCAGATCGCTCCGGATCACGCCGATGTCGATGTCCTCCTCGCGCAGCCGGCCGTTCGCGGCTTCGACCTGGACCGCCGGCACGAGCGCGATCCGCGCCGCGACGGTCCCGATCAGCGTCGGCGCCGTGAGGCCGCGCAGGGCGGGCCAGGAGCGGGCATGCCGTACGTACGATTCGAGCATCTCCTCGAACAGCACGCACTTCGTGGACCCGGTATCCACGAGCAGGTTGAGGCGGCGACTGTAACTCGGCGGCGCCGGGTCGGCGACCGCGCCGTGCACCAGGATCTTGCCGTCGCCGACGAGCTGGAAGTGGACCGGGATCGCGCGTTTCGAAAGCGTGGCGGCGAGCAGGCTCCGCGAGCGGGCCAGCGATGAATCGCGGGTCGCGCGCTCACGGCCGGCCTCCGCCGGGTCGCTGGCGAGGGCGGGATCCCCGCGCTCGACCTGCGGGCCGCCGGGGATCACCGCCACCAACTGCTCGCGATAGTCGATCCACACGACGCGATCACCGAACGGCTTGTGTCCCAGCAGCCCGAGGACCGGTCGATCGCTCACCCGGCGGATGACCTCGCCATCCACGGTGAGCACCGGGTGGATCCGGTCAAGGGTCCAGCCCCCGAGCTTCATGCGCGGGAGCGGGACCTCGGCGAGACCGACCGCCCCGGGTGTGCCGGCGGAGTCGGTGAGACCGAGCGTGCGCGCGAGGTCGAGGTCGAGCGCGAGGAACCCGGCGCCGGTGTCGAGCACGAGCGGCCCGATCGTATCCCGTTCGAACCGCCCCGTCAGTGCGGCGCGCAGCAGGATGATGCCTTCGACGTTCTCGAATTTGAGGAGCCCCGTGCCCTGCGGCCAGCTGATCGAGTTGACATCAGTGAACCTGTTATGCCGCAGAGCTTTGGCTGAATATGAGTCGCTGGTGAATGCGAGCGTGGCGAGCAATCCCGCAACGACGGACAGCGACTTCGCAGCACTCATTCAGCTGCGCACGTGATCGCGCGACACGGCGCGCTCCGGGTCCTCCGCGGGCGTGTTCCCGGCGTGCTCGAGCATCGTGCATCGGCCGGAGTAGAACGCGCCGGGCTCGATCACGACACTCATCGCGGTGACGTCTCCTTCGACCCGCGCCCCGGCCCTCACTTCAAGCCGGCCGATGGCGCGGATGTTGCCGAACACGCGGCCGAGCACGAGCGCGTCCTTCACCTCGACATCGGACCGCATGATGCCGTGCTCTCCGATCTCGAGGCGTTCGCAGTTGAGGATATCGCCCTCGAACTCACCGTCGATGCGCAGCACGCCGGTCACCATGAGCGTGCCGCGGAAGTTGGCTCCCACCCCGAGTACCGTCGTCGAGATGGGGGCGGCTTCCGGGTCAGCGGAGCGCGGGCGGAACTTGATCATCGGGACACCCTCCCTGGCTGACGGGACAGACCCTTTGGGTCGGCGAGTCAGCGCCGACATGCGGACGTAAGACCTCGATCCAAGGCGGTCGCGGGCCCGTCGAACGGTGCCCGCCGACATCGCCTGGGTTCTTCTCCAGCTCCAGATTAGCTAGACGACGCCCCAGGCCTCCAGCAATCGCTCGAGGTCCTGGTCGCCGTAGTACTCGAACTCCACCGTGCCACCCTTGCGGCCGCTCGTGATCGTGACGCGCGTGGAGAAGCGCTGCTGGAGCTTGTTCTGCCATTCTTCAAAACCATTCAACTTCATAGCTCGTGGCTTCTTATTGCCGCGTCTCATACGCCTGGTGACGAATGCCTCGGTACGGCGGACCGAGAAACCCTTCGCCAGGACGTAGCGCGCGGCGGCCAGTTGATCGCCTGCCGAATCGAGGCCGAGGAGCGCCCGGGCGTGCCCGGCGCTCAATGTTCCACGTGAAACCATGTCCTGGACCTCGCCCGGAAGACTAAGCAGGCGCATGGAGTTGGTGATCGAGCTGCGCTGCTTGCCGACCCGCTCCGAGAGCTGATCGTGCGTGAGCCCGACCGTTCCGACCAGCGATTTATACGCCTTGGCCTCGTCGATCGGGTTCAGATCCTCCCGCTGGATGTTCTCGATCAGCGCCAGCTCCATCATCTCCCGGTCATCCACGACGCGCAGGATGGCCGGGATCTTATCCAGGCCTGCCAGCTGCGCCGCCCGCAGCCGCCGCTCTCCGGCCACGAGCTGATATCCGTCGGCGTGGCGCCTGACCAGGACCGGCTGGAGCACGCCCGAGGCCTTGATCGAGGCGGCCAGCTCCTGGAGCGCAGAATCATCGAAGCGGGTGCGGGGCTGGAACGGGTTGGGGCCGATGTCCCCGACAGGCAGTTGGCTGGCGGCGCCAGCCCGGTCGTCGACGCTTTCGGTCGCCGCCGGGATCAACGCCTCGAGTCCTCTGCCGAGCGCTTTCCTATGCATGGTCCAGGACCTCCTTTGCCAACTCACGGTAGCTTTCGGCGCCAGTGCTGTGCGGGTCGTAGAGCGCGATCGGTTTGCCGAAGGACGGCGCCTCGCTCAGACGGACATTGCGTGGAATTACAGTCTTGTAAACCCTTTCTGCAAAGAACTTACGAGCTTCATCCGCGACCTGCTGGGAGAGGTTCAGACGCGCGTCGAACATGGTGAGGAGCACGCCTTCGATCCGCAGCCCGGGGTTGAGATGATCCTGGACCAGGCGGATGGCCGCGATGAGCTGGGTCAGCCCCTCGAGCGCCAGGTACTCGCACTGGAGCGGGATCAGGACCGAGTCCGCGGCGGTCAGCGCATTCACGGTGAGGAGGCCAAGCGAGGGCGGGCCGTCGAGGAGGATGAAGTCGTACTCCTCGCGCAGCGGGGCGATACAGGTCTTGAGCCGGACTTCCCGCGCCATCACCCCCACGAGCTCTACCTCGGCCCCGGAGAGCCGCTGCCCGGCTGGGACCAGGTCGAGGTTCGCGAGCGCCGTCGGAACGACCGCCTGCTTGAGCTCGGAATGACCGATCAACGCCTCGTATATCGTGGTGCGCTGGTCGTTACCATTGACTCCCAGCCCGCTGGTCGCGTTCCCCTGCGGGTCGATGTCGAGCAGGAGCACGCGACGGCCCTGCTGCGCAATGCTGGCGCCGAGGTTGATCGCGGTCGTGGTCTTGCCGACGCCACCCTTCTGGCTGGCGATTGCGATGACGCGTCCCATTCCCTTGCTATGCGGGGGCGGACTTCCTGCCCACCTATGATCGAGGAGAGGTCAACTGCGGGCGACTCGGGCGGGCAGAGTATCAATCCATCGCGCGGGGAGACAAGCGCGAAGTTCCACGTGGAACATCAGCCTTCAAAAAACAGTAATCGACCTACTTTCTTATGAATTTGGCGACCACGTTCTGGCCTGTACCGACGCCGGTGATCCCCGCCGCGTCCCAATCGGCCTGCCAGCCCGGTTCCCGGGTGCGCTCATCCTCGTGCCCGCTGCCTTTCCAAAGGAACGCGCACCCGCCCGTCCGCACCAGGTGTCCGGCGAGTTCCAGCGTAGGGCCGAGGCGCAGTGTCGCGCGCGAGACGAATCCATCATACGCACCGGCACGGTCGGATTCGGGGACGATGTTCTCGAGTCGGTCATTGATCACTTCAAAACCACTTAATCCAATGACCTGTATTGCTTTACGAACGAACAGCGTCTTCGTTCTCCGAGACTCGACAAGGGTCCACCTGGATCCCACGCCCGCGATTGCCAGCGGGACCGCGGGGAACCCGGCGCCCGATCCGAAATCGATCCAGCGTTCCGCGCCGGACTCACGGAGCCACTGGCCCGGCGCGACCGATTCCAGCAGGTGGCGCTCGATGATCCTGTCCTCGTCGTTCCTGGACATGATATTGGAGACGCTCCGATTCCACTCCAGGAGGAGCTCGGCGTACTGTCTGAGCTGTCCGAGCGCCACCTCGACATCCACGCCTGAGGCCAAAAGCGCGGGCCGAAGCGTGTCCCAGGGCTGCGCTTCCAGCACCTTTGCGATCGACGCCCGCACCTCGGGACTCGCCGACGCCGCCGCAACCACCTTCGGACGGTCATCGCCTATCCGGCGCTGTTCGCCTCCCATGGGGCGCTGCGGGGACTGCCCCGATCGGCTGTGTGGGGTCCGGCGCGCACCGGCCGGGGCGGCGGGCCTGCTGTAGGGGCGTCTGGCGCCACTGTCGGGTCGGCCGGGTCCGCGTGTCGGCCGACTCGAGCCGGCACCCGGGCGCTTCCAGGTGCTGCCGGGGCCGCTCGATGCCCTGGGACGTCCGGATCCCGCACCCGGGCGCTTCCAATCGCCGCCAGCGCTGCCGGGCGCGCGTGAGGGACGGCCCGAGGCGGCGCCGGGACGCGACCACTTGCTCCCGGGGCTACTGGACGCGCGGGCAGGCCGAGCGGAGTCACTGCCGGTGCCGGGGCGCTTCCACGTCCTGCCGGGGCCGCCCGACGCACGCGGGGCGCTCGCGGGTCGGCCGGATCCGGCGCCCGGGCGTTTCCACGCGCTGGCGGCGGAGCCCGGAGCCCTTGCGGGACGGCCGGGCGCTGAGCCCGGGCGCTTCCAAGTG
>JBKJXJ010000289.1:0-3201 GCA_046716125.1 Candidatus Eiseniibacteriota bacterium | reverse complement strand
TGAAGCACTCGGCGGCGATCTTCGCCGCGACCTCGGCGCCGTAGCCGCAGAACATCGTGTCCTCGTGGGCCACGATGACGCGGCCGGTCTTCTTCACCGAGCGCGCGATGCTCTCGAAGTCGAGCGGCTGCAGCGTGCGCAGGTCGAGGATCTCCGTCTCGATCCCCTGCTCCGCCGCCTCCTGCGCGGCGAGATAGCTGCGCTGGACCAGCGCCCCGTACGTCACCAGCGTGACATCGTGGCCTTCGCGAACGATCCGGGCCTGGCCGAAAGGGACGGTGTACTCGGGGCCCGGATAGGGCGACTTGGCGTAGGGCTGGCGGTAGAGGTGCTTGTGCTCGAGGAACAGCACCGGATCCTCGCAGCGCAGCGCCGTGCGCAGCAGGCCATTGGCGTCCATGGCGGTGCTCGGGATGACGACCCGCACGCCCGGGCAATGGGCGAAGATGCTCTCCCCGCACTGGCTGTGATAAGGCGCGCCGCCCTGGAGATAGCCGCCGTAGGCGGTGCGGATGATGACCGGGGCCGAGAAGGCGTTGTTCGACCGCCAGCGGAGATTCGAGAGCTCGTTGCGGATCTGCATCATCGCCGGCCAGATGTAATCGAAGAACTGGATCTCGACCACCGGGCGCAGGCCGAGTGTGGCGAGCCCGATCGCGCGGCCCACGATGTTGGCTTCGGCGAGCGGCGAGTTGTAGACGCGCTTTCCGCCATACAGCTTCTGAAGACCCCAGGTGACGCCGAACACGCCGCCCTTGCCCTTGGTCTCGCCCAGCACCTGTTCGTGAGAGGCGTCCGCCACGTCCTCGCCGAAGACGACGATGCGCGGGTCGCGCTTCATCTCATCGCGCAGGCAGTAGTTGATGAGCTGGAGCAGCGTCTCCTGTTGCTCCGGGTGCTCGATACGCGGCGGAACGGCGAATCGATCCGAAGTCGGATCCACGTCGGGCGAATACACGAACTCCAGCGCGCGCGCCGGGTCGGGCTGCCGGCCCAGCCGGGCTTCGTCGCTGGCCTGCCTCACCTCGGCCTGGACCTCGGCGTGCAGCCGTTCCAGACCCGCGTCGTCGATCAGGCCCTCCTCGACCAGGAAGCGGGCGTAGCTCGTGAGGCAGTCGCGCTGGGCTTCCTCGTCCCGCTGGACCTTGGACTTGTACTTGGATTCGTCGTCCGACATCGAGTGCGAGTAGGGACGGGTCACCATCGCCCGCACAAACGCCGGGCCCTTGCGGGCGCGGCAATGCTCGATCGCGTCCTTGAGCACGCCGTAGGACTCGACCGGGTCGCTGCCGTTGATCTCCCCCACCCAGAACAGGTTCGGGAAGTTCCTGACCAACGTGGCGACATTGCCACCGGCGGTCTGCACCTCGACCGGCACCGAGATCGCGTAGCCGTTGTCCTCGACCAGGAACACCACCGGGAGCTTGAGGTTGGAGGCCGAGTTCATGGCCTCCCAGAACTCGCCTTCGCTCGTGGTGCCGTCTCCGGAGGTGACCAGCACGACCTCGTCGCCGTGGGCCTTGCCGCGGAGGGACGGATGGTCGCCCTCCAGGTCCTTGTATTTGACGACCGCCTCGGCCGCGCCGACCGCCTGGAGGAACTGCGTCCCGGTCGGGCTGCTCTGGGAGACGATATTGAGCGCCTTGTGGCCCCAGTGGCTCGGCATCTGGCGGCCGCCCGAGTTGGGGTCGGTCTCCGCGGCAAACGCCGACAGCAGCATCTCCTTCGGGGTCATGCCGAGCTGAAGGCACAGCGCCCGGTCGCGATAGTAGGGATAGAACCAGTCGTAGCCCGGGCGCAGCAGCTTGCCGGCCGCAGCCAGGACCGCCTCGTGACCGGCGCCCGAGATCTGGAAGAAGGTGAGGTTCAGCTTCTTGAGCCGGATCTCCTCGTCGTCCAGCCGGCGCGAGGTGACCATCGTGCGATAGAACCCGATGAGCTCGTCCGGGGTCAGGCCGTGGTAACGGGCCGGCGTGGTGGCCGGGGTGCGTACGGTCGCCATGCGGGGATCTCTCCTCTCCTAAGGGGTGCGGATTCAGAGGAAGGGTACCCGAGGGTCGAGGCCGGCGGCAACCTGTGCGCCCCCGGGTTATTCCGACCGCGCATTCGCCCGCGCATCTGATAGTCTGACCGCTCCGATGCCCGCCGCCGTCTCGATCCTCGGGGCGGGCCGCTGTCGAACCCATGACGATGGAGGCCCTGAGGATGAACCCGCGACGCCTCACCATGCCGTTCCTGTCCGCGCTGCTCGCGATCTGTCTCGAGGCCCCCGCCGTGCGCGCCGAGTTCGTCCCCCCGCGCCCGAGCCCCAGCGCCACGGTGGGCCAGACCATCGGGACGACGAACTTCGCCATGACCTACAGCCGCCCGGGCGTGAAGGGCCGCGCCATCTGGGGCGCGCTGGTCCCCTACGATTCGACCTGGCGGACCGGAGCCAACGAGCCGAACAGCTTCACGACCAGCGACACCATCATGGTGGCCGGCCGGAAGCTCGCGGCCGGCAAGTACAGCATCCTCACCATCCCGCGCCGCGGCGAGTGGACGATCATCTTCAGCAGCCAGCAGGATCTGCAGGGCTCGTCGAACCATGACCCGAAGCAGGACGCGCTGCGGGTCACCGCGACCCCCGACACGAACCAGTCGCACACCGAGTGGATGTGGCTCGGGTTCGAGGACCTCACGCCCACGTCGGGCAGCCTGGTGCTCCGCTGGCAGCGGCTGCGCCTCGCCGTGCCGATCACCATGGACCTGAACGCGCTCGTGCTCGCCAGCGCCCGCAAGGAGATCGCGACCACCGATCGCGACGCCTGGAGGAACACCCTGCGGGCCGCGACCTGGAGCTTCGACAACTCGGTGGCGCTGGCCGAGGGCGCCGCCTGGCTCGACAAGTCCATCGCGGCGCAGAAGAACCACGCCAACCTTTCGCTCAAGGCGCGCTGGCTCGCGAAGGACGGCAAGACGGCCGAGGCGATCGCGACCGCGAAGCAGGCGATCGAGGTCGGCAAGGCAGCCAAGCCCCCGGCGAACACCGCCCCCACCGAGAGACTCGTCGCGGAGTGGTCGGCGAAGAAGTAGCGCGCCCGCGCTGCCGTGTGAAAGGCTCCGTTCGAAGAGTCGACGGGACGCCGCAGGGGGCGTCCGAGGCTCGCGGGAGCCAGGGATGGCGGAGCGAGCCTCGGATAGAGTGAGCCTCGGCAGGAT
>JBKJXJ010000288.1:0-3360 GCA_046716125.1 Candidatus Eiseniibacteriota bacterium | reverse complement strand
TCACAGACTTTCTTGACGGTTGCGAAAGGATTGGAACTCGCATACGCGCGGAGCCGAATCTACGCCCGTCCGGACGCCTGCTCCAGCAGGAAATTCGTCCCGGACCCACGGGGCGCGCCGGCCGGCCGCGCGCCCTGCGCGGCTGTGCCTCCACCACCCGCCGAGCACGCCCCGGCCGGCACCGGGGCGCACCTCGACCTCAACCCGGAACACCGTCCGTAGCAGTTCCGCCCACCGTCGCCGTCGGGCCCGCAACGCCGGCCAGTCCCCAGTAGGCTCGGAAGACGAGGCCTCGGTGGCCGGTGCTTCCACTCCTTGTGCACCCGCTCCAGTGTCTCGAAGTGGTCGGCCTGTACCCGGTACAGGGGCGACGCCTGCGAACGCCTCGGCAGGTAGGGGCGAGTGTCGCGTGCGGGACAGGCCGCGCCGGCCGAGTCCGGAGCGCAACGCCGCGCGGCCTCGTCCCCGGAGACGGCGGGGGCGCACCCAGCGAGCGCCCGCTCCATGCCGGGCGATGAGGATCACGATCGGTGCCGAGCAGCCATCGCTCGCTTCCGCCCACAGCCCCAAGCGCACACGCACCCGCGCGGCGGCTCCGCCATGTCCACGATGTGCGCACTGGCGTCAACGGAGTACCAGACGACAACACACGCAGGGGCCGCTGTCGAGACGCGCACCCGGAGCTGCGGCCCTGGTCGGACTGTGCGGGAACTGGGCGGGAACTACCGTCACACATTGACATTCATGCGATTTGTCGTCACGTAGCTGATCCCCTGAAATGACCGTGATAGCGGCGTTTGAATGACGATCGCGTTTCATGCTCTCTCTCGTTTTCAGAACTCACAATCCCGTGAGGCTCAAACCTCGTGCGGGTTCGACCCCCGCCTCCGGCACCACTTGGCAGCGAGCGGATCTGGGCATTGCAGACGACGTCGACCAAGAGCGCCGCGCGATGTGCGAGATCACGTTCGACAAGACTGCGAGCCGCAGCGTTCTGGGCACGATGAACGAGTTCGTCCTCCACCTGGAGCACATGCCGCAGTCGGGATCACGGTTGACCGAACACGAGATGGCCATGGACCTGGGCCAGGTTCTGGTCACCGTCCCGCCGCTCGGGTATGAGGTTCCCGCGGAGATTGCGACGCAGAAGTCCGCGCAAGCTGGTCCAAGGCACCCTGGTTCGCGTCACCCGGCGCATGTGGATGACGGACGCGCCCGACATTCCGGTCGATCCTGCCAGGTTCCCGTTCGGACAGGGCGTCGCGGCGGCTGTGCTACCGTGCCGCCGGCCGGCCAATCGGCCGGTCACCTCCACGTCGGGGCTGTCCGATGACCGCGATGATCGACAAGGTCCGCGCCGCGCTGTCTGCCCAGTATCGCGTCGAACGCGAGCTCGGCCACGGCGGCATGGCGACCGTGTTCCTCGCCGAGGACTTCAAGCACCATCGCCAGGTCGCGATCAAGGTGCTCGATCCGGATCTCGGCGGGCTGCTCGGGCCCGAGCGTTTCCTGCGCGAGATCGAGTTCGCCGCACAGCTCCAGCATCCGCACATCCTGCCGCTGCTCGATTCGGGAACGGCAGAGGGCCTCCTCTATTACATCATGCCGTTCGTCGAGGGTCAGTCGCTGCGCGCGCGGCTCGATCACCAGCGCCAACTCGGCCAGGTGGAGGCGGTGCGGCTCGCGAGCGAGATCGCCCGCGCGCTCGACTACGCGCATCGGCGCGGGATGGTCCACCGCGACATCAAGCCCGAGAACATCCTGCTGGCGGACGGCCAGGCGATGGTCGCGGATTTCGGCATCGCCCGCGCGATCGGCGAGGCGGGCGGCGAACGCCTGACGAAGACCGGCGTGACGTTCGGCTCACCGCCCTACATGAGCCCCGAGCAGGTGGCGGGGGGCAAGGACGTGGACGCCCGCAGCGATCTCTACGCGCTGGGGTGCGTGCTGTACGAGATGCTCGCGGGTCAGCCGCCGTTCACGGGGCCGGCCGAGACGCTGGCGCACCAGCATCTCAACCTGAACCCGAGACCGCTGCGCGAGCTGCGCACCACCGTCGCACCCGCGGTCGACGCCGCGGTCTCCCGCTGCCTCGAGAAGATGGCCGGCGATCGGTTCGCCAGTGGGGCCGAGCTGGTCGCCGCGCTCGGCGCGGGCACGACCGCCGAGGCGCCGCCGCCGGCGGCCGTGGATTCCGAAACGCGAGGAAAGGTGGCACCCCCTCGGGCCGCCGCCATTCGTCCCGGACGTCGCACGATCGCGGCCGCGCTCGTGGTCGTGTTGCTGGCCGGCCTGGCCTTCGTGCTCTGGCGCGCCGGGGTGATCGGAGGCCCGCCGCGCGGCGCGGCCGGGGAGAGCCGGCGGTGGGTTTGGCTCGCCGATTTCGAGGGGCCGGCCGATGATCCAGGGCTCGCTTCGGCCGCGCGAGACCTGGTGGGTGCGGCGCTCGATCAGTCCACGGTGCTCGCCGTCGTGCCCACCGAGCAGGCACGCATCGCGCTGCACAACGCCGGCCGGCCGGATACGACCCGCATCACGCCCGAGCTGGCGCGCGAGCTGGCGTTTCGTTCCGCCATTCCGGTCGTGGTCGACGGCCGGATCGCGCGGATTGGCGGCGGCTACAGCATCGTGCTGCGGGCCACACACGCGAACGACGCCAGCGTGCTCCATAGCGTGCAGGGTGGAGCCGCCAGTGACCGGGAGCTCGTTGCCGCGATCACGCGGCTGGCGCGCGAGGTGCGCCAGGGACTCGGCGAACGTGCCGAGGCCTTCCGGGATACCGCCTCGTGGACGGATGCGCCGACCCCCTCCTTTGAAGCCTTCAAGCTGTACTTGCAGGGTCGGAACCTTGTCAACAGCAACGAGCCGCAGACCGCCATCGCCGTCCTTCGCCAGGCGATCGCGCTCGATCCGGAATTTGCCACGGCCTGGTCCGGCATCGGCACCGCGTTCGGCAACCTGCTCCGCGACGACTCCGCGCTGGTCGCTCATCAGAAGGCGCTACAGTACCCCGATCGCCTGACACCCGTCCGCCGACTCGACATCGGGGGCAAGATCGCAGGGATTCGGGGCGACCTCCAGGGCCAGATCGATGCCTATGACGCCCTGTTGCGTCTGAGTCTTTCCCCGGTCGACCGTGCTATGGCGCTCAACAACAAGGCGGTGGCCCTCGCCAATCACGGACTCCCCGAGCAGGCCCTCGCGCTCTATCGGGAATCGGTCCAGATCTATCCGGTCGAAGCGCCACCCTTGCACGTGGGCAACGTGATCGACCAGCTCATCGACCTGAACCGGATCGACACCGCACGGACCGAGCTGCGACGCCTGAAGGGGCCCCGGGCGCGGGTTCTGGAGATCCAC
>JBKJXJ010000287.1:0-4618 GCA_046716125.1 Candidatus Eiseniibacteriota bacterium | reverse complement strand
CGATTCAGCTGCGCACGAGGTAGTACATCGCCGCCGGGTGGTGGACGACGATCGCCGAGGTCGAGGCTTCGGGCACCAGCTGGTAGGCGCTGGTCAGGGTGACGCCGATCGCCGCGGCCGGATCGAGCAGCCGGAAGATCCGTTCCTGGTCCGCGAGGTCGGGACAGGCGCTGTAGCCAGGCGAGTAGCGCTTGCCCCGATCGTCCTCGAGCTTCAACTCGGACCGGATGCGGCGATGGTGCCACTCCGCGAGCCCTTCCGCGGCTGCGACCGCAAGCCCATGAGTGAATAAGGCTTGCGAGTACTGTCCGTCGGCGTTGAGCCGCTCCCCCAACGCGTCGGCGCCGCCACCGACCGTGACCACCTGGAAGGCGACCACATCGAACCGGCTGGATTCGCGCGGGACGAAGAAGTCGGCGAGGCACAGCCCCTCGCGTTCGCTCTGGCGCGGGAACTCGAACCGCACGACCTCTTCCAGCTTCCCTCGCGGGTCGAGCGATCCCGCGGCGAACCCGGCGGGATCGTAGATCACGAGGTTCTGGCCCTCGCTCTGGCAGGGGAAGTAGCCGTACACCGCGCCCGGCGCGAGCCAGCCCTGTTCGCGCGCCTCGCGCTGCAGGGCGAGGCGGCGGGGCTCGAAGTCCTCGCGGATCAACCGATCCACGTCCGGGCCGCTCCCGCGCGCACCCCAGTGCAGGCGGTAGAGGGTCTTCAAGTCCATGCCGGCAAACATGCCCGCCCAGTCGATCCCGGCCGCCGGTGTCACCCGGGCCCCCCAGAACGGCGGGACGGGGATCGAAACGTTCCGGTCCACCTGGACCTTGAAGTCCTGCTGCCGGGCCGCCGAGTCCCGCGCCCGGGCCTCCTCGCCGACCGCCCGGGTCTTGAACTCGAACGCCTCGTGACGGATGCGCTCGCGAAGCGCCGGCCCCTTGTCGGCGTGGGTCAGAGCGTCCACGGTGTCGAGCCCCTCGAAGGCGTCCTTGCAGTAGAAGACGCCCGGCTCGTAGAACACCTCGCCGTCCACCAGCGCCGCCCGCCGGCCGAAGTTGCGGTTGATGGCGGCGCCGCCGATGAGCACCGGGACGTGGAGCCCGGCGCGCTGGAGCTCCGAGACGCAGATCGGCATCTGCTTGCTGGTCGAGACCAGCAGCGCCGAGAGCCCGATCGCGGTGGCGTCCACCTCCCGGGCCTTCGCGAGGATCGTGGTCACCGGGACCTGCTTGCCGAGATCGAACACCGTATAGCCGTTGTTGCTGAGGATGGTCTTCACCAGGTTCTTGCCGATGTCGTGGACGTCGCCGTACACCGTGGCGAGCACCACCCGGCCCTTGCTCACGTCCTCGTGCCGCTCGAGGTAGGTCTCGAGCCGCGCGACCGCCTTCTTCATCACCTCGGCGCTCTGCAGGACGAACGGCAGGATCAGCTCGCCCGCGCCGAACTTGTCGCCGACCTCCTTCATGGCCGGCAGGAGCACGGTGTTGAGCACCGTGACCGCGTCCTGCCGGGCGACCGCGTCGTCCACCAGCGCCTCGATGCCGGCGGGCTTCCGGTGGAGGATCTGGAAGTGGAGCTTCTGCTCGACCGAGAGCGAGGCCTCCTGCGCCTCCTCCTCGCGCGCCCGGTCCCCGGGCGACCGTCCCTCGAAGTGGGTGATGTACCGGGCGAGGGCCTGGGGATCGCGATTGAAGACCAGATCGTCGGCCAGCCGGCGGTCCTCATCGCCGATCTCCGGATAGGGCGTGATGTCGTTGGGATTGACGATCGCCATGTCGAGCCCGGCCTGCACGCAGTGGTAGAGGAACACCGAGTTCAGCACCGCGCGCGCCTCCTTCCCCAGCCCGAACGAGACGTTCGACACCCCGAGGCTCGTGAGCACTCCGGGCAGCCCGGCCTTGATGCGCCGGATCCCCTCGATGGTCTCGATCCCGGACGCCAGGAACTCCTCGTCGCCGGTCGCCAGCGTGAAGGTGAGCGCATCAAAGATGAGCAGCTCGGGCGGCAGGCCGTACTCCCGCGTGACGATGTCATGGATGCGGCGGGCGACCGCCTCCTTGCGCTCCGCGCTCTTGGCCATGCCCTGTTCGTCGATGGTGAGGGCGATGACGGCCGCGCCGTAGCGCGCGACCAGCGGCATCACCGCGTCCACCCGCTCGCGGCCGTTCTCGAGGTTGATCGAGTTGACGATCGGGCAGCCGGGATACGCCTTGAGGGCGGCTTCGATCACCGGGGCCTCGGTGGAGTCGATGCACAGCGGCGCCTCGACCGAGAGGGCGAGCTTCTTGACCAGCCGCCGCATCTGCTCCAGCTCGTCGGTGCGCTCGGTGAGGGCGAGGCACACGTCGAGCGTGTGGGCGCCGCCCTCCACCTGGCCGCGTGCGATCGGGATCAGCTCCTCGAGGCGGTCGTCGAGCACGAGCTGCTTGACCTTGCGCGAGCCCTGGGTGTTGAGGCGCTCGCCGATGATCATGGGCGAGGGCTCCTGGCGCAGCGTCGTCGCCGTCATGCCGCTGGAGACCGACCACGGTCCACGCCCGGGGCGCGGCGTGGGCGCACGGCGGCCGATCGCCGCGACCAGCGCCCGGATGTGGTCCGGCGTGGTCCCGCAGCAGCCGCCCACGATGTTGACGCCGTTCTCCACGACGAACTCCCGCAGCGTCACCGCCATGGGGTCGGGCAGCATCGGGTAGAACGCCCGGCCGCCGTCGTTGATGGGCAGGCCGGCGTTCGGGATGCAGTGGATCGGGGTGCCGGCGTTCTGGCCCAGCCAGCGGATGCTGTCGCGCATCAGGTCGGGCCCGGTCGAGCAGTTGAGCCCGATGATGTCCACGCGCATCGCCTCGAGCGTGGCGAGCGCCGCGCGCACGTCGGTACCGAGCAGCATGCGTCCCGAAGGGTCGAGGGTGACCGAGCACTGGATCGGCACCCAGCGCCCGATCAGCGCGATCGCGTCGCGCGCGCCCAGCACCTGCGCCTTCATCTCGAGGATGTCCTGGCAGGTCTCGAGGATCAGCACATCGGCGCCGCCCTCGATCAGGCCCTGCGACTGCTCGGCGAACATCGGCCGCAGGTCATCGAGCGTCTTCTTCCCGAGATCCGCATCCTCGGACGAGGGCAGCATCCCCGACGGACCGATCGAGCCGACCACGAACCGCGGCCGTCCGTCCGCGGCCTCGAACCGATCCGCCACGCGCCGGGCGATCGCCGCGGCGGCACGGTTCATCTCCAGCGTGTGCCCGGCGAGGCCCCACTCCTCGAGCCGCAGGCGGGAGGCCTGGAAGGAGTTGGTCTCGACGCCGTCTGCGCCCGCCTCGAAGTAGGCGGTGTGCACGGCCTCGATGACGTCGGGACGCGTCAGCGAGAGATAGTCGTTGCAGCCCTCGAAGCGCTGGCCGCCAAAATCCTCGGCGGTCAGGTTGCGTGCCTGGAGCTGGGTCCCCATGCCGCCGTCGTAGAACAGCACGCGTTCGGCGAGGGAATCGAGCAGGCGGCTCTTCATGGCGGTGGTAGGGAAGTCGGGGCTCCTCGCGGCCAGGGCCGGCGCTTGTGCGTCGGAAGGGCTAAGACAGTATCGGACGAGCACTAAGGCCGCAAACAAAGGCCCGCCCACCGGCCCGCCGGCCGTCGTGCCCGGCGACCCCGATTACGCCGTTGCCGAGTGTCCGGCTTCGGCTATCATCGCCCCACGGAGGCCTTTCCAGTTCCCCCCCATCCCAAGGAGGTTGCCATGCGTACCATCCTCACCGCCGGGCTGCTGACCCTGGCCCTCGCCGCTCCAGCGCTCGGGCAGGGCAACAAGGCGAAATCGCCGGCGCCCGCGTGGAACATGAACGCCACGATCATCGAGGCGTGCTCCTGCCCGATGTTCTGCCAGTGCTACTTCGCCACCAAGCCCGCCGCGCACGCCGCCAAGGCCGCCGACGGGCACGACCACGGAGGGAGTGAGCACTACTGCCGGGCGAACAACGTCTTCCGGGTCAACAAGGGGATGTACGGAACCACGCGCCTCGACGGCGCGAAGTTCTGGGCGGCCATGGATCTCGGCGACGACTTCGCGGACGGCGAGATGAAGTGGGCGGTCGTCACCTTCGATCCCTCGGTGACGCCGGCCCAGCGCGAAGGCATCGCGGCCGTGCTCGGCCACCTCTATCCGGTCAAGTGGCAGTCGTTCGAGGTCGCGAGCGACCTGCCGATCGAGTGGAGCCACACCGGCGACAAGGCGGTGGCGAAGCTGGACGGAGGCAAGGCCGGCGAGGTGGTGCTGAACGGCGCCGCGGTCAGTCGAAACGCGGAGGCGCCGACGGTGATCAAGAATTTGAAATACTGGGGCGCCCCGCGGCATGACGGCTTCGTCCTGATGCCCAATGTAGTCGAGGCCTATCGGCTGGGACCGAACGCGTTCGAGTACAAGGGGACGAACGGGTTCATGATCACCTTCGACATCAACTCGAAGGACGTCGCGGGCGCAGCGAAGGGCGGCAAGTCGGGGATGTAGTCACTGCCGACCGCGTGACGCCGGAGGTCGGGAGGCGCGACCCCTTGACAGCGGGCGGCACGCGCGCACATCGTGTGCGCGTGCCGCTCGTCCTCGATCTGCTCCGCCACGGTGCCGCGCTCC
>JBKJXJ010000286.1:0-6028 GCA_046716125.1 Candidatus Eiseniibacteriota bacterium | reverse complement strand
GCGAGCCAGCGCAGCGCGGGCACGCCGTCGCGGAACGCGGGGAGCAGCCAGCCGACCACCGGGGCAGCCCACACCATCCCGATCGCGACCAGCGGCGGCAGCACCACCGCCAGCGCCCGGTGCGCCCGTCGCACCTCGTCGCGTGTGCGCGCGGGGTCGCGGGCGCCCTGAGCCGCCGCCGACATGCGCGGGTAGAGCACCGTCGCGGCGGCCTCGGGCGCAAACAGGATGAGCCCGACCGCCATGAGGCCGAGACTGTAGAGCCCGAGCCCCTCGGTGCCGGCGTAGCGCACGAACGCAAGACGATCCACCGACCTCAGCACGAGCGAGGCGACGAAGAACCCGAACATGGGCAGCCCCAGCCACGCGAGGGCGAGGCCGTCCCGCAGCCGTCCGGGGGCGAGGGGCGGGCGGACGGCGCCGGCGCGCAGCCAGACCAGCGCAGCGAACGAGCCCACGATCCAGCCCCACAGCAGCCCCCATACCGAGAACCGGCCGACCAGCGCGATGCCCAGCCCGCCGCCCATCACCGCCTGGGTCACCAGTGCTGCGCTCACCCGCTGGAACTCGCCGTGGGCGCGGAGCGCACCCACGTGATACTGGATCGCGAGCTGGAGCAGCACCACGACCAGCGCGAGGCCTGCCGCTCCCCAGCCCCAGGTCGAGGCGATGCGACGCTCGCTGCCGGCGAGGTAGACCGTGACCGCCAGCGCAAACAGCAGCACCCCCAGCACCACCACCGTCCAGGCGCCCGCCATCAGGCGGGCGGCGCGGGCGCGATCGTCGCGCGCGGCGGCCGGAGGCAGATCGAGATCGAGCCCCTGGAGCGCCCCGCACGGCGCGTACGACCCGTAGTCGAGCAGCAGGTTGAGGGCATTCCACGCCCCGTAGCCGACCGGGCCCAGGGCGGCCGCGGCCACCACGCCGCGGAGCAGCACGGCCAGACGCGCCACGTATTGGCTGAGCGCGGTGCCCAGCGCGTCACGGATGAAGGTAGTCGCGCGCAAGGCCGCTCAGCGCTCCCCAGCCTGCGCCCCGGGCCGCAATTGTCCGACCGGGACCGCCTGACATAGAATCGCGCCTCGCATGCGCCACGCCCTCTCCCCCGCGATCGCAAGACGGTGACCGGGGCCCCCGTGCCCGGACATCCGAGCTCCGAGGCCCGCGACTTGAGGCCGCTCGCCTCCCAGGGCGGCGCGCCGGTTCGCGACACCTGGCTCCCGGTGGCGCTGCCGTGGATCGGCGAGCGCGAGAAGGCGCTGGTGCTCGAGGCCCTGGAATCGGGCTGGATCACCAGCGGCCCGAAGGCGGACGAGCTGGGACGCCGGATCGCCGAACTGGCCGGCGCCCGGCACGGACTGGCGGTCAACTCGTGCACCGCCGCCCTCCACCTGGCGCTGGCCGGGTTGCGCATCGGCCCCGGTGACGAGGTCATCACGTCGCCCTACACGTTCGCGGCCTCGGTCAACGTCATCACCCACGTCGGCGCGCGACCGGTCCTCGCGGACATCGAGGCGGAGACGCTGTGCCTGGACCCGCGCGCGATCGAACGCGCGCTCACCCCCCGCACCCGCGCCATCCTGACGGTGGACTACGCCGGGCAGCCCTGCGACTACGACGCCGTGCACGCGATCGCGCGCCCGCGCGGCCTCAAGGTGATCGCCGACGCGGCCCACGCGCTTGGGGGCACCTGGCGCGGTCGCCCGGTCGGGTCGCTCGCCGACGTGACGGCCTTCTCGTTCTACGCGATCAAGAACCTGACGACCGGCGAGGGTGGCGTCGTGGTGAGCGACGACGAGGCGCTGATGGAGCGGATCGCCGTGCTTTCGCTCCACGGCATGGACCGTCACGCGTGGAAGCGATATGCCGCCACCGGTTCGTGGTTCTACGAGGTGTCGGCGCCGGGATTCAAATACAACCTGAGCGACATCCTGGCGGCGATCGGCCTGGGCCAGCTCGAGCGCTTCGCCGAGTTCCAGGAGCGCCGGCAGGCACTGGTCGCGGGCTATGCGGCGCGGCTGCGCGACGTGGCCGAGGTGCGGCTGCCGACCGTCCGGCCGGGCGCCACCCACGCGTGGCATCTCTATCCCATCGCGCTCGAACTGGAGCGGCTGACCTGCGATCGAGCGCGCTTCATCGAGGAGCTGCGCGCCGAGAACATCGGCACCACGGTCAACTTCATCCCGATCCATCTGCATCCCTGGTACCGCGAATCGCTGGGCCTTCCGGAAGGGACCCTCCCGGTCGCGGAGGATGCCTATCGCCGCGCGATCACCCTTCCGCTCTACCCACGCATGACCGACGGCGATCTCGACGACGTGTGCGCCGCCGTGCGCAAGGTGACCACCCATTACCGTCGCTGAGGCGGGCGGCGTCACGGCGCCTCCTCCTGCGCCTGACCGAGCGAGCGCAGGGAGAGTCCCTCGCGCTGCAGGCACCAGAGCCCGACCAGGGTGACCGGCAGCCACTGGCTGGCCCAGTAGAACCATGAGAACGGGACCGCCAGGTCCTTCCCCACGCGCAGCAGGGCGAGCCCGGCGATGCACGCGACGTTCATGGTGCCGATGTACCCAGGCGCGGCCGGCACCATGATGCCGATCGCCGTGATGACCAGCATGATGAGCCCGGCGTACCAGGGCAGCTCGATCCCCAGCGCCCACATGCTGGCCTGAAGCCCCAGCACCACGACCCCGAACATCAGGAACGAGAGCAGGAATACCCACGTCAGCCGCCGCAGATCCCGAAACAGTCCCAGGCCCTCGACGAAGTGGGTCAGGATGTGGATCGCCCTGGCCCGCAGCTTCTCCGGCAGCGGGGACGTGAGAGCACCCACGGCAGCGTGGGCGAGCCGGGGCTGGCGCTCGAGCATGACGACGAACACGGTGAGCACGATGCAGGTCGCGACCAGCACTCCCGCGCCTGCCTGCACCATGCGCCCGGCTTCGGTCGCCGCCGAGATCGGGTGCACCAGCAGGGCGATCCCGAGGATCGCGAGCAGCGTGATCATGTCCACCGCCCGCTCGACCACGACGGTCGCGAACAGCGTGCTGCGCGACAAGCCTTCGCGCCGCGCCAGTGCCCAGGGCCGTACGAACTCGCCCAGGCGCAGCGGCAGCACGTTGTTGGCCATGAACCCGATCATGGTGGCGGAGAAGAGACTCTCGATCCTGAGCGGCCGGGGGGCGGTGATGAGCGAGCGCCAGCGCAAGGCGCGGATCCAGAATCCGATGAGGGTGGTCGCCACCGCGGCGAGGAAGCCCACGTAGTTCGCGCGGCGCAGCGCCTGCCAGACCGCGGCGGGGTCCACGTCGCGCATCGAGAACCAGACGGCGACCACGGAGATGAGGATCCCGGCGGCCAGTTGCAGACGGCGTCTCACGCGGCGCCACCTCGGCCGCCGGGCGTCGCCGGGCCCTGCCGTCCGGCGCGCAGCTGCTCCAGGTCGTAACGCACCAGCGCCAGCTCGCGAGTCAGCGCGTGGTTCTCCTGGCCCAGGCGCGACAGCTTGACCGAGGCGTGCAGCAGCATCGCGGTCGCAAACGCGAGCCCGAAGAAGAACACGGTCGAGCCCTCGTAGAGGATCCCGAGCGCCCGGGTGATCACGCGCAGGAGCGGCGTCGAGACGCCGAGGAGCGCAACCAAGACGCTCGCCACCACCCACAGGAGCGAGTATTCCTCGGACAGGCGGCGGCGGCGGACGAGGTCGAGCACGTAGAGTGCGAGACCGATGGCCGCAAGGGCCGAGATGACCTGGGTGCGTGACAGGAATTCCACGTTTGCCTCCTTCGCCTCTTAGGGCCGCTTGAGCAGCACCATGAGTGACGCCAGCATGTTCTTGTAAGGGTAGTAGAGCGACTTGCCCAGCGTGTAGAACGACGTGCCGGCCTCCCGCGCCCGCATCTCGACCGGCACCTCGGCGAGCCTGAACCCGCGACGCGCCAGGTCGATCAGCAGCGGCGCGTCCGGAAAGTCCTTGGGGAAATCATGCTGGCCGATCTCCATGACCGCCCGGGAGTAGGCGCGGAACCCCGAGGTCGTGTCGGTGATGCGCTGGCCGACGGCCAGCCGCACCAGCCCCGAGAACAACACCATCCCGAGGCGGCGCGCGAGCGGGGCCCGGTAGCCGCTCCGGGCGACGTAGCGCGAGCCGATGCTGACATCGCACGCGCCGGCGAGGACCGGCGCCAGCAGCACCTCGAGGTAGGACGGGTCATGCTGGCCGTCGGCGTCCAGCTGGACGCCGATGTCATAGCCCTGCCGCAGCGCCCAGCGGAATCCGGTCTGGAGCGCCCCGCCGACCCCGAGGTTCACCGTGTGGCTCACCACGGGGACGCCCCGATCGCGGGCCAGGTGCGCGGTGCGGTCGCGCGAGCCGTCGTCCACGACGAGCACGTCGAGCCCGGGCGCCTTGCGCCTGAGCTCGTCGAGCGTCGTCGGCAGGCTCTCCTCTTCGTTGTGGGCGGGCACGATCACCAGCACCCGGAGCGCGCTCATAGGATCCTCCGCGGCGTGACGACACGGGCCAGCCGATCACCGGCGGCCACGACGGCGTCACGGATGCGTCGCCTCCAGCCGACGCTCAGCGGCAGCGAAGATACCTTTTCCAGGTCGTATCGCGTGATGAGCCCCAGAGCGAACGCGGCGGCGACGGCCGGCGGCACGAGCAGCAGCTTGCACGCGAGGGCCATCACGCCGTCGCATGCCGCGTCGATCGCGAGCCCGGCGGCGAGCAGCGGCACGACCAAAACCAGTCCCATCAGGGTCGCGCGGGCCCGTTCGCCGCTCCCCTCGGGGAAGGTGCGGCGCAGCGCCAGGTGGGCGCCCGCGAAGGCGATCACGGCGCCGGCGAGATTCGCCCATCCGGCGCCCGGCAGGCCCACCGCCGGGACGAGCGTGAAGTAGCAGCCGAACTCGACCCCGAACTTGATCAGGGCCAGGACCAGCACCGTGCCGGGGAGTCGCAGCGCCTGGAACATCATCGTGAACGGCTGCTGCGCGGTGCGGGCGATCGGAACCAGCGCCATGATCCTGAGCAACGGCACCGCCGGCTCGAACAGCGGGCTCCCGACCCAGCGCGTCAGCTCGGGGGCGAAGATGAACAGCGCGAGCGAGAGCGCGCAGGCGGCCGCCTGGATGAGCCGGAAGGCCTGGTCGAACACCCAGCGCAATCGCTCGCGCTCCCGGTTCGCGACCAGCCGGGTGAGCGAGGGCAGCAGCGCCGAGGGCAGCGTGTGGACCATCTCGACGAAACGCTCGGTGGTCTGGAACGCGAACGAGAAGTAGCCGAGATCGGCGAGCCCGAACAGCTTCCCGAGCACGACCTTGCTGAGGTTCTGGCCGGACAGGAAGGCCGCCCGCGCCCCGAGCAGCGGCGCGCAGTAGGCCAGCATCGGGCGCAACAGTCCGCCCCGCGAGGGCGTCGCCGCCGCGTCCTGCGCCTGCGGATCGGGATCGCGCGCGCGGCGCAGCATCCACATCGGGGCCAGGGTCTGCACCAGACCCTGGAGCAGGGTGATGACCGCCAGGCCGAACGCCAGCTCGACCAGCCCCTTCTGCGCCCACCACAGCAACCCGACCATCGCCGTCTTGGCGACGTGGAACATGACCGAGACCGCGCAGATCCAGCGGAAGCGCTGCAGTCCGTAGAGCACGGCGCGGCCGGTGGTCGAGAGGCCGTCGCACGCCACGATGAGCGCGAGCACCGGCACCAGGGTCGCGAGTTCCGAGGTGGCGAACTGGCTCGCCAGCATCGGGGCCAGCCCGGCCAGCAGCAGCCCGGCGAGCAACCCCAGCGCCAGCTTGAGGCCGAGCGCGAGCCGGTGCGCCCGCCGCAGGGTGAGCAGCCTTCCCTGGGCGTCGTGCTCGGCGGCATAGCGCTCGAGATAGACCTCGAAGTTCCCGGTCGCCATCGAGGCGAGCCCGACGAACGAAAGGGCCAGCGTGATGATCCCGTACTTGGTGGGCCCCATCCAGCGCAGCAGGAGCGCGAAGTAGAGGACGCCCGAGAACAGGGCCGCCACCTTCTCGA
>JBKJXJ010000285.1:0-27350 GCA_046716125.1 Candidatus Eiseniibacteriota bacterium | reverse complement strand
CCTCGAGAAAGCGCGTGAGCTCGTCGACGATTTCGGTGGTCGACTCGAAGCGATCGGTCGGACGTTTCGCGAGGCAGCGCAGCACGACTCGCTCGAGCGCGCGCGGCACGTCGAGCCCGAGCGACTTGAAGGTGCGCGGCGGATCGCGACGCACGCGCTGGATCGCCGGCCGCCCGTCGTCGCCATCGAAGGGTCGCACGCCGGCCAGCATCTGGAAGAGCACGATGCCGATCGCGAACTGATCCGCGCGATGATCAATCGCCTCGCCGAGCAGCTGCTCGGGCGCCATGTAGGCCGGCGTGCCGAGCATCATCCCGGTGGCGGTCGCCGCCAGCGAGGTGCCGCGCAGGCGGGCAACGCCGAAGTCGAGCAGCCGCACGCCGGCGGGATCGCCCCCGGGGAGGAACAGGTTGGCGGGCTTGATGTCGCGGTGCACCACGCCGCGCGCGTGCGCCGCCCCCAGCGCCTCGGCCACGCGGGTGGCCAGCGCCAGCGCGTCCGCGAGCGGCAGCGGCCCCTGCTCCAGCCGCTGAGCCAGATCCTCGCCCTCGAGCCACTCGGTCACGAGATAGCGCTGGCCGTCCGGCGTCATCCCGTGGGCGATGTAGCGGGCGATGGCGGGGTGGGAGAGACCCTCGAGCGCGCGCACCTCGCGCACGAACCGGTCGTCCTGACTGCCGTCGCCCGTGTGCAGCAGCTTGAGGGCGACGGTCACACCGCTCTCCCGATCGCGGGCGCGGTAGACCGTGCCCATGCCGCCGGCACCGGCGGCCCGCTCGAGCTCGAAGCGCTCGGCGATCACCGTGCCCGGGCGCATCAGCGGGTCCCCAGGACGCCGGTCGAGATCAGGATCGCGATCGCCACGCCCATCAGCGATTCGCCGGCGATGGCACCCGAGGCGAGCGAGACCCCGAGCCGATCCGTGGCCGCGGGACGCAGCCGGCGCGCCAGGGAGAACAGCAGGGCGCCCGCGCAGATCATGATCGAGTAGTAGGCCGGGATGATGAACCCGGTCCCCATCGCTATCGCCGAGGGGAGTCGGGCGCCGAGCTTCCCGCGTGCGAGCAGCGAGAGCGCGACGCCGAGGGCGAATGCGGACCACCCCGCCTCCGGCGCGCGCGCGGGCAGGGCCGCTCCCCCCTGGGTCACGACCTCCGTCACCGCCTTCCACGTCCGTCCCGGCGGCGCCGGCAGCGCCTCGCTTCCCAGACCGTAGGCGCTGGTGATCAGCAGGTAGGCCGGCACGCACACGAGGGCGCCGACCACGATCCCCGCTAGGGAGCAGGCGAAGAGGCGTCGGAGCGGTACGCCGAGCATGTCGCCGGCCCGCTGCATGAACAACAGCAGCGTCGCCGGCGCTGGATCACCCGCGACCACTGAAGCTGCGGCGATGTTGGCGACCGGTTGCCCCATTGTCGCGGGGCCGAAAAGGACCTGACCGAGCTGACCGAGGGGCCCGAGCGGCGTGAAGTCAGTCTGTCCCCCCGCGCGTGCGGCCACGCTCGCCAGCACGACCGAGAGTGTCAGCGCGGCCAGCGTCACCAGCGGGTGCATCCCGAACCCGAGCCAGCCGACGACCACGGCCAGCGCCGCGCCCGCGATCCCCACGGCCGTGCCGCGGGCGATGAAGCCCGCCGGTGTCTCGGGGTCCGCGACTCGTGCACCCTCGCGGCCCGCTGCGCGGAGGTCGCGCAGCGAGCGCAGAAACGTCCCGCCCTGGAGCAGCAGCGCCGTCATCGCGCCGCCGACCATCAGACCCACGCCCGGCCAGGTGAGCCAGGCCACGAGCGGTGTGAATCCCGCCTCCTTCACCGCCCCGGCCTGCAACGCGACGGGGGCGAGGACGGCCCACGCGAGGATGGCGCCGAGCAGCATGCTGAATCCCACGCGTGGACCGATCAGCGCGCCCACACCCAGCATGACCGGGCTCGCGCTCAACCCGAGGGTGAGCCCGCCCGCACTCTGGCCGGCAATCGAGAACGGGTGTCCCGCCACGCCCGCGATCCAGGCCTGCGGACCATCGCGCAGCCACGTGACCGCGGCCGCAACCACGCCGCCACCGACCAGCGCCTGCGCGCGGCCGATCCCGGAATCGCCGGCCGCGTGCATCGCCGAGATGGTTTCGGCCGTCGCACGGCCGCTCGGGAACGGGAGCGCTTCCTCACGGATGAGCCGCCGCCACAGGAGCAGCGCGATCGCGAGCCCGACCATGCCGAGCGCCAGCCCCCAGCCGGCGATGATCCACGCCGGGTAGTGGTGGCCCATCAGGGCGAGTGCGGGGATGGCCCCGAGCAGGCCCGCGGTCGCCGGCATCGCGCCCGCCGCCGTGGCCACCGCCTGCGTCACGAGGTTCTCCTGTACGGAGTAGGGTGTTGCCGAGCGACGCGCCAGCGTTCCCACGACGGCAAAGCCGATGATCGCCCCGGTCGGAAAGCCCCCGTCCCAGATGCCGGTCTTGAGCCCCATGTACACGTTGGCGACCGCGAGCAGCGCACCGATCACGCAGCCGGAGGCGACCGCGCGCGCCGTGAGCGGCGAAGGGGAGGCTGGGGCAGGGACTGGGTCCATCGCGGTCGGCCGGATTCTTCCTAGGACCTGTTCCGCTTCACCCTCCACGTGCCGGTTGACGCCGCGCCGCCCTCGGCCGGGGTACTGGTGAACGTCCCCTCGATCATGTCGCCGCGGATGCGGCCCTGGAACTGCGTGTGCAGCATGCAGTCGCAGTCCGGGTCACGGTAGGGCGTGAGGCGGCCGCTCAGGCCCCCGTCGGTGGCACGCACGAATGCGATCGAGAGGACCTCGGGGGTGCGCGGCGTCGGCAGCCCCGCCGACGGGTCCTGCACCGGCATGCGGGATTCACGCCGCTCCTTCGGGATCATGACGACGTCGCCGAACGCCGTATCCGCTCCGGCCGCGAGCTTGAACACGATGCTCCCGCTTCGTCCGCTGGTCGTGCCCTGATATTGGCCGCCCCATTCGCCGGCGAGCTGACTGAGCCCGGCCGGATCACCGGCCACCGGCACCGGCGCAGGGACCGTGGCGCACGCGCCGAGCCCGAGCGCGAGCCACGCGACCATGACCAACGTGACTGCTCTCATCGTCGCTTCCTCCGTGCGCTTCGTCCGTGGTGGGCGCGGGTGAGCCGGCGTCCGCGCCGCGCCCACGCGGCCGTCCTGACCGCGTCGGTCCGGCGCCATGATGCCACAGGACGCGGGCGCCGGACAGCCGCGGACGCCGAGGTTTGGCGCCCCTCAACGCCGCTGCTAGACTCCGCGACCCATGTCCATCGAGCCGCGCTTCATCGAGATCATCGGCGTGCCCGTCGACCTCGGCGCCGGACGCCGCGGTGTCGACATGGGTCCCTCGGCGATCCGCGTCGCCGATCTCGAGGTGCGCCTCGAGCAGCTCGGGCACCAGGTCGAGGACTTCGGCGACCTCGACGTGATGATCCCCGAGACCCAGCAGGTGGGCGAGGGGAAGCTCCGTTACAAGGAGCCCATCCTCGCCATGTGCGACGCGCTGCGCCTGCAGGTCGAGCAGGCGCTCGGGCGCGGCCGGCTGCCGCTGGTGCTGGGTGGCGACCACAGCATCGCGATCGGCTCGGTGGCCGGCACCGCCTGCCACTACGCGCGCGAGGGCCGCTCGCTCGGGCTGATCTGGTTCGACGCCCACGGTGACGCGAACACGCCCGACACCACGCCGTCCGGGAACATCCACGGCATGTCGCTCGCGGTGGCGCTCGGCCATGGCGACCACGACCTGGTGAGCCTCGGCGACCGCGTGCCCAAGATCCAGCCGCGCAACACCGTCCTCATCGGCATCCGGGACGTGGATCCCGGCGAGCGTGAGTTCCTCAAGCGCCTCGGCATCGCCGTCTACACCATGCGCGACATCGACGAGCGCGGCATGCGGGACGTCGTCGACGAGGGGATCCGGATCGCCAACGACGGCACCGTCGGCGTCCATCTCTCGTTCGATCTCGACGTCGTGGACCCCGAGGACGCCCCCGGCACCGGCACGCCGGTCTGGGGCGGGATCACCTATCGCGAGGCCCACCTGGCGATGGAGTTGTTGAGCGACCGCGCCGAGATCGTGGCGATCGATCTGGTCGAGGTGAACCCGGTGCTCGACACCCAGAACATGACCGGCGTTCTGGCGGCGGAACTCGCGCAGGGTCTGCTGGGGAAGCGGATCTTCTAGGACCGCTCCGCAGACCGGGCGCCCGTCCCGGCGCCTCGACGATCAGCGCGCCGCGGTCACCATGATCTCCACCAGGTACTCGGGCGAAGCGAGTCGCGCCTCGACCGTGGCGCGGGCCGGCGGATTCGCCGGATCCACCCAGGCCTCCCACGCGGCGTTCATCTCGTCGAACGTGGCGATGTCGGTCAGCCAGATGGTCGCCGAGAGCAGCTTCGAGCGATCGGTGCCGGCCTGGGCGAGCCGCGCGTCGATGGCGCGCAGGATGGCATCGGTCTGGCCACGCACGCTGCCGGCCGGCTCCTTCGAAACATGACCGGCCAGATACACGGTATCGCCATGGACGACCGCCCTGCTCATGCGCGGCCCCGCGTCGATGCGGGTGATGGTCATCGGTTCCCCTGGGGGTGGAGGATCACCGCCATCGGAGTCCTGATGCCCGCGGTTCACGCATCCGTGCAATCCCCGGGCGCGAAGCTCTCCACGGCTTCGCGCTCCGTCGCGTAGACGTCGAACACGAGCCCGAGTCGCGTGATCACCAGCATGTTCTTGATCTTGGTGTCGAGGTGACAGAGCTTGAACTTGCATTTGCGGTTCGCGTACGAAGTGTGGAGCCCGACCATGATGCCGAGCGCCAGTGAGTTCATGTGTCCGACCTCGGAGAGGTCCACGACCAGGCAGCGATTGCCCGCCTCGAGCTGATCGCGGACCGCTTTCTCGAACTCGTCGGTTTCGTTTCCGCCCATCAGCCAGCCCTTGGGAGCCAGGATGGCCACACCCTTCACCATGTGAGCTTTCACGGGAGACCTCCATCGTATCTCGGGCTTCCGGTCGCGGAGGGGAGCCGCGCCGGCCGGTTGCGGCGACGTGCCGCAGCCCTGAATCGTGTCCACCGCTCGGGGCGGCCGGGCGAGATCCGGCGGGGTCTTCGTCCGGCCACGGGTCGCGGCAGGCTCGACTCTAGTGCAGCCCGGGAGGGGACGCTATCGGCGTTTCAGGGGCCGGGGTCTACCGCACCCAGCGGTCGAACCAGGCGAGCGTGCGGGTCCAGCGGTCCCAGTTGTGGCGGTACTCCCGGTATCCGTGCGGCTCGCGCGGATAGTGGACGAACTCGGTCGGCACGCCGCGCGCGAGCAGCGCCCGGTAGAGCCATTGCCCCTGCGGGTAGGGGACGCGACGATCCTCCTCGCCCGCGAACACCAGGGTCGGTGTCCGGGCCCGCGCGATGTGCGTCATGGGCGCGGAGCGCGCCCAGGTCTCGGGGGATTCCCACGGTGTGCCGGTAAAATCGTAGGCACGGTACTTCTGGATGTCGCTCTGGCCCCAGTGCGCCGCGAGGTCCACCGCGCCCGCGCTCACCATCGCGGCGTCGAAGCGGTCGGTCTGGGTGATCGCCCACGCCGAGAGGTATCCGCCGTAGGAGTGGCCGTAGACGCCGAGCCGCCGCGGATCGGCGAGCCCCCAGCGCGTCAGGCTGTCCACGCCGGTCATGACGTCGCGCCAGTCCTGCCCGCCCCAATCGGCGCGCTGGCGCAGCTTGAACGCGGTCCCCGAGCCGCTGCTCGAGCGGAAGTTGGGCAGGAACACCTGGTAGCCGTTGGCGGCGAGAAACTGGGCGACGGGCTCGAAGCCGAGCGAGTAGCGCGTGCCGTACGGCCCTCCGTGCAGCATCACGAGCGTCTTGAGCGCGCCGCTCGCGGGCGCTCCGGGCGGTCGCAGGAGGACCCCGCCGACCGTGACCCCGTCGGTGCTCCGCCAGGTCACCTCGCGCGCGACGCCGAGCGGGAGCTTCGCCACCGCCGAGTTGAGCGATGTGACCGCCCGGCCCGAAAGGCGGATGTGATCCGCGACCCGGATCTCGGTCGGGACGGTCGACTCGGACTGCGTCCACGCGACGCGGCCGTTCAAAGCGGCGATCGGAGACCCCGCGGATGCGACGCGATCGGCCGAGAGCGTCACCGGTCCGCCGCTCCTCGCCACCGCCGCGACCACCGACGTGACGCCCTGGGCCGCGTGGAAGTAGAGCGTGTCGGATCGCGGGCTCCAGATCGGCGCGTGCGCGTCCTCGTCGAAACCGGCGGTCAGGTTGATCGCCCGCCCGCCCACGGCGGGGATCACAACCAGGTCCTCTTTCTCGATGTGCTTCGCGCGGTCGGTGGGGCCGGCGATGGCGATCCAGCGACCATCGGGCGACCAGGCGAAGCTCCCGTTGCCGATCACGCCGAGCTTGCGGATCGGCCCGCCGGCGACCGGGACGATGCCGATGTCGGCGAGATTGCCGTCGTCCGGTTTGCCGGTCGGGCTGGTGATGAACGCGATCGAACGGGAATCCGGCGACCAGCGGGCGTTCCACACCCACTGCGCCCCGCTCGTCAGGCGGCGCTGGCGGCCGGTCGCGACCTCGACCACCCAGAGGTGCGGATACTGAAGCCGCTCGTCTTCGACCACCTGATCCCACTTCTTTTTCCGCCACTCGCGCACATGCTTCGGCAGGGTGTCGGGCCGCACGTAGGTGAGCCAGCGTCCGTCCGGGGACCACGACACCTCGTTGACCGACTCGTCGTAGCTGCCGAACGCCCATGGCTCGCCGCCCCGAAGCGACATCATATAGATGCCGGCCTTCGCGTCCTCGCCGGTCGCGCGCGCCGAGGCGAAGGCGATGGTGTCACCGCCGGGAGAGAAGGTCGGGCTCCAGTCGTTCTTCGCATGGCGCGTAAGCCGGCGTGCGCTGTCGGGGCCGGCCTGCCAGAGCCAGATGTCCTGGTTGGTGGTGGTCTCGGCGGTGTCGTTGTCGGACACGACGAACGCGAGCCGCCGGCCATCGCCCGACCAGGCGAGGCCTGAGTACGAGCGCAGGGTGAGCGCGTGCTCGAGGGAGTAACGGGCCGGAGCGGCGGCGGCCTGTTCGACGGAGGCGGAGAGCAGCACGACGAGCGAGGCGACGGTCAGGCGCATCCGGAGGGCTCCGGGACGGAGGGCATGCGCGGCGGTCGCCGCGGAGCGCGAGATTAGCGGAGGGGCCCGGGCGCGCCAACCACCGGTCCCCGGGCGCGGAGGCGCGCCCCGGCCGGCGGGTGTCAGCGGCCGCCCTTCGGGCTTCCGTTCTCGGGCTTCACGATCACACGATGCGCGATCGCCTGGCCTCCCTGCTCGCGGTAGTAGACCGTCACGCGGGCGTCCTTGGCGACCTCACCCTCGGACTTGATCTCCGCATGCCGGGCGAACACCCGGCTCTGCGGCTTCTTGCCGCGCCTCTCGACCGTGAACGTGTTCTTCTCGATCGCGGTCACGACGCCGGTGAACTGGCGCTGGCCGTTCTTCGCCTTCGCTTCGCGCGTCTCGGCCGAGGCCTTGCCCGCCGCGCCCGCTTCTCCGGAACGCGGAGCCACGAGCGGCAGCATGGCGAGGGCGCACATGACGAACGCGACACCGAGCGAAAGCGACTTCCATCCCTGCCTCATCCTCCTCACCTCCCTTCGCTCACGCGGGGGCAGGGCGAGGCGGATGCTAGGCGCTGGCGATGGAGCGCGTCAAGCGTTTCGTCCACTGTTCATGCGGGTGGAAACGATGTTGGCGGTGGTGACGACGGCGTTCACGCCCGTTCAAGTCCGCGGCGCGGGATGGGGCCACAGTCGGCGGACGATAATCGTGAGGAGCCCGAAGACGATGTAGGCCCCGGTGGCGAGCACGAGTCCGCTGAGCAGAACCATGGACAGATTCCCGCTGTAACTGTCCGCGGCGACGTCCCTGGGATTCGCCGCCATCAGGCGCAACGCGACCAGGATCGCGACGATGCCGCCGATCGACCACCAGGTGAACCGCGCGGCGAGCCGAGGGTGGAGGCGATCCTGGACGAGGACGATGGACCGGGAGACCACGATCGACCAGATCACGGCCCCTACGTCGAAGAGCCAGGTGATGGAGTGCTGGTACGGGTTCAGGGAGCCGACCAGCCACCCCATCAGCGGGGAAATCGGGAGTTGAAACAAAACCCAGGGAAACCAGAAGTGAAGCGGGCCCACGAATTCGTACAGCGCTGGCTTGTTGGTGTGATCCCCGAAGGCCCACGTCTGCATGCTGCCGAAGTAGTGAAACCCGGACCAGAACACGGACCAGACGAGCCAGCGAGCGTGCGAGCCGGAGTATGCGGGGAGCAGGCTCACGCCGGCCGCTTCACGCCCAGCTTCTGCATCCGCGATGCGAGCGTGGAGGGTTTCAGGCCGAGCATCGTCGCGGCTCCGCGAGGGCCCGAGATCCGGCCGGCGCTGTGCACCAGCGCGCGCTCGATCGCTTCGCGCTCGATCTCGGCCAGCGTGCGCCGATCCGTCGCGGCGATCAGCTCGGGCGCGGGTGATCTCGACGAGCCCGCGGCCGGCGTGCGCGCGACGCGGACGCCGCGCGAGGCCGCGGCAGGAGCATCGGGGCCGCCGCGAAGCACCGCGCGCCCGGCGAACGCGAGCAGGCTGACCTCCTGGTCGGTGAGAAACCTGCGCGAGAACACGGCGAGCACCCCACGCCCCGCCTCGCCGAGCGGCACCGCGGCGAAGCTGCGCACACCGTGCATCGCGAGCCACCCGGGCTCGGCGATGCCGCGGGCCGCGAGATCGCCGCGCTCGACGTAGGGCTTGCACTCGGTGACCACGCGGCCGACGCGGCGCGCGCCGATCGGGAAACGGCGGAACGGACCATCAAGATGAGCGGTGAGCCCGACGCTCACGACGAGATGGAGACACGCCCGCTGGTCGGGGCACTCGGAGCGCATCGCGCACTCCACGCACAGATCACCTGGGCCGACCGTCCACACCCTGACGAGGACGGCGTCACAGGCCTCCAGCGTCTCGCGGGCCAGCGACTGGAGCGACTCAAGCGTACGGGCAGAGGTCTTCATCCTGTTGACCTCCAATGGATTAACTGGCAGCTCTCGAAATACCGTGATTCTCGCTCTCGATATGTCGTCAGACCACACGCCACTTCAGGTAGGGGATGCGTTTCGGCAGATTAGCCACTGATATGTCGTGAGTCACGGTATTTCGTGACAATGGACAACATGTTCTGGCGCAACAGATTAGTCCGTAGTATCAGCCGCACTCTTGCCGTTCCACGGCCAAGGGGGCTTGAGCAGAGGGTTCAGCGAGAACCGACCAGCGCCGATGAACAACAGCGCCAGGAAGGGCACGACGAAGAGCAGCGGCAGCTCGCGCCCGCCACGCTTTGACGCTACACCCCGCGCCCGATAGTTTTGCCACGCGCCTGGACCGGATCCCATCCCCACCGCTCGGGAGATCACGATGGCCAAGGAAGTGCTGCCGCCCGAAGCCGATCACGCCGCCAATCTGGACGACTACGACAAGGCCTACGCCGCCTTCGACTGGAAGCAGGTCGAGCCCGAGTTCGACTGGTTCCGCACCGGGCGTTTCAACATGGCGCACGAGTGCATCGACCGGCACTGCCGGGGCCCGCGCAAGAACAAGCTCGCGCTGCTCTACACCGACGGCGAGCGGGTGGAGAAACACACGTTCGAGGACCTGATGCGGCTCTCGAACCGGTTCGCCAACGTGCTGGTGCGCCTGGGTGTGACGCGCGGCGACCGCGTGTTCGTGTTCCTGCCGCGCACGCCCGAGTGCTACATCGGCATCCT
Organism: Candidatus Eiseniibacteriota bacterium; assembly: GCA_046716125.1. Taxonomy (GTDB): domain Bacteria; phylum Eisenbacteria; class RBG-16-71-46; order RBG-16-71-46; family RBG-16-71-46; genus WS-11. The sequence goes on along the minus strand of JBKJXJ010000285.1, from coordinate 17,515 downwards.
CGGCATCCTCAAGGTCGGCGCCATCCCGAGCCCGCTGTTCGAGGCGTTCATGACCGACGCCGTGCGCGATCGCATGCAGGACGCGGCGGCGGTGGCCCTGCTCACCACCCGCGCCCTGCTTGAGCGTGTGCCCGAGGCCGACCTGCCGAGCCTGAAGCACGTCATCCTGGTCGGCGGCGGCGGCAAGTCGGAAGGCCCGCACCGCGCCTGGGGCGACGAGATGGAGCGGTCGAGCGAGCGCTTCGAACCGGTGTGGCTCGAGCGTGAGGACCCGCTCATCCTTCACTACACCTCGGGCTCGACCGGCAAGCCCAAGGGCGCGCTTCACGTCCAGAACGCGATGATCGGCCACTTCCAGACCGGCCGCTGGATCCTGGACCTGAAGCCCACCGACACCTACTGGTGCACCGCCGATCCCGGCTGGGTCACCGGCACGTCGTACGGCATCTTCGCGCCGTGGCTCAACGGCGCGACCAACGTCATCCGCGGCGGACGATTCGACGCGGACGCATGGTACGGGACCATCCAGAAGCACCGCGTGACGGTCTGGTACTCGGCGCCCACCGCGTTCCGCATGCTGATGGCGGCGGGGGAGAAGGTGGCCGAGAAGTACGACCTCTCGTCGCTGCGCCACGTACTCTCGGTGGGCGAGCCGCTCAACCCCGAGGTCGTTCGGTGGGGTTGGCGCGTCTACGGCAAGCGCATCCACGACAACTGGTGGATGACCGAGACCGGCCACCAGCTCATCTCGAACTATCCGTCCATGGACGTGCGCCCGGGCTCGATGGGCCGGCCGTTTCCCGGGGTCGAGGCCGCGATCCTCGACGACAAGGGACAGAAGCTGCCGCCCAACACGCTCGGGCTGCTGTGCATCAAGGCGGGCTGGCCGGGGATGATGCGGCAGATCTGGAACAACCCCGCCCGCTACCAGGAGTACTTCCGCTTCCCCGGTTACTACTTCACCGGCGACACCGCGCACTACGACGAGGACGGGTACTTCTGGTTCCAGGGCCGCGCCGACGACGTCATCAACACCGCCGGCGAGCGCGTGGGACCATTCGAGGTCGAGTCGGCGCTGGTCTCGCACCCGGCCGTGGCCGAGGCCGGCGTGATCGGCAAGCCTGACGAGCTGCGCGGCCAGATCATCAAGGCGTTCATCTCGCTGCGCTCCGGCCACGTGCCGAGCGAGGAGCTCAAGAAGGAGATCGCTGCCCACGTGAAGAAGAACCTGGCCGGCCATGCCGCCCCGCGCGAGATCGAATTCCGCGACAAGCTGCCCAAGACGCGCAGCGGAAAGATCATGCGCCGGGTCCTGAAAGCCTGGGACCAGGGACTCCCGGTGGGCGACCTGAGCACGCTGGAGGACTGAAGGAGGCGCGGAACCGATGGATGCTGTGGCTTCGCGCCTGTTCGTCTGCTACATCCCGGGCTTCGACTTGCGGCGCATCAGCGCCGAGCGGACGCCGTTCGTCGCGCAGTGGATCGAGAACGACCCCACGGTCGAGCTCGAGACCCTGCTCGGGACGGACCACCTCCCCACGCTCATCACCGGAGTGGCGCCGCACGAACACCGCCTCTGGCAGGTGAGCCTGCGGCCCGAGGCGCGCATCGCGCGGCGGCCACGGCTCACGGATCGGTTGCCGGACATCGTCTCCACCACGCTTCAGAGCGCCCGGCGCCTGGTCGATCGGTCCTACCACCTGCCCACCATTCCGTCCCGCCGCCGGCGACAGTTCGACATCCACCGGGGCGGCGGCGGGCGGGCCAGACGTGGCCTGCGCGGGATCGAGAGCCTCCTCGGCCATCCCACGGTGTTCGCGATGGTCCCGGACTCGCGATTCATCTTCTGCCGCCGTCTTCAGACGCTCGCGCGGCTGGCGGACACCCTGCCGAGCACCCTGTGTGCGCTGGAATTTCTGGAGATCCAGGCGCTGGACATCATCCAGCACTGGCATCTGGATGCGCCCGACCGGGTGGACCTCGCGTACCGATCGATCGACACGTTCCTCCGCGGACTGCGCGCACGGTGCGAGGAGCGGGACGTCACGCTCGTGCTGCTGGCCGATCACGGGCAGGAGCCGGTGTCCGGGACCATCCCGCTGATGAAGCATCTGAGTTCCGTCCGCGTCGCCGAACCGGACTACAGCTTCTTCTTCGAGCTCGCGCTGGCGCGCTTCTGGTTCCACACCGAGGAGGCCCGGGCGCGGATGTCGCACGTCCTGCGCGAGGTGGCGCACACGCGCATGCTCTCGCTCAAGGATCTCCGCGGGCGGGGCATGCTGTTCGAGGATGACGGGTACGGAGACGTGTTCCTGGCCGCGGATCCGGGCTGGATCTTCTTCCCCGACGATCACCACCACGCGCTCAATAACGCGTTCCTCGGGTTGAGCGACCCGGACCAGCGCCCGCGCCTGATCAACGCAGGGCACCGCGGCGCGCATGGCTACCTGCCCGAGCATCCGTCCGAGCGCGGGTTCGCGATCGTCGCGGATGCGCGCTTCCGCGCACTGCGACCCGCGGCGACGCTCATCGATATCGCCCCGACACTGCTCACGCTGCTGGGCGAGACACCCCCCGCGTTCATGCGAGGACGCGCCGCCTTCGGTTGAGGCGCCTCGAACGTGCCGCGGGCGGCGTGTCTGCAACCGGCGGGCGCGACGGGCCGTAGAGGCGCCATCGCCCACACCGCTCATCCCCACTCGGAGGGATCCTCGTCCGATGGAACTGGTCATCGACGCCGTCGGCAAACGCTACGGGCGCTCGGTCTGGGGGCTTCGGGATTTCAGTCTCACGCTGCGCCCCGGCGTCGTCGGACTGCTCGGCCCCAACGGCGCCGGCAAGTCCACGCTCATGCGGATCATCGCCACCGTGACGCGGCCGACCGTCGGGCGCGTGACCTGGAACGGCACCGACCTCGCGCGCGATCCCGATGCCGTCCGGCGCGTGCTCGGCTATCTGCCGCAGGACTTCGGGGTCTATCCCAACCTGAGCGCGCTCGAGTTCCTCGAGTACCTGGCGGCGGCCAAGGGGCTCGATGCGAGGCACGCGCGCACGCGGATCGCGGGGCTGCTCGAGCTCGTGAACCTCACCGAGGTGGCGCGCCGGCCGCTCGGGGGATTCTCGGGCGGGATGCGCCAGCGGGTCGGGATCGCGCAGGCGCTGCTCAATGATCCCAGGCTCCTGATCGTGGACGAGCCCACCGCGGGGCTCGATCCCGAGGAACGCATGCGCTTCCGGAATCTCCTCTCCGAGCTCTCGGGCGAGCGCATCGTCATCCTCTCGACCCATATCGTCTCCGACGTCGAAGCGGTCGCGACCCACATCGCGATGATCGCCCAGGGGCGCCTGGTCGCCCACGATTCGCCCGAGGCGCTGCTGCGGGCGGCGGCCGGACGGGCCTGGGAGTGGGTCATCCCGAGCGATGCGCTCGCCGCGGTCAAGGCCGCCCACCGCGTGAGTGGCACGATGCGGCGGGGCGACGGCGTCCACGTGCGCATCGTCAGCGATGTCTCGCCCGGTCCGGGGGCGCGCCCGGCCGAGGTCACGCTCGAAGTCGCCTATCTCTGGAGCATCGGCGGGTCCCGGAGCCGCGGCGCCGCCGGGAGCCTCGCCGCAGGCCGTCCCGGCGCCCTGATGGTCGTCCGCGTCCTGTTCCAGCTCGTGCGTGCCGATTTCCTCGAGCGCGTGCGGCGCCACAGCTTCCTCGTGACGCTCGGCTTCACCATCCTCGCCGCGTACATGTTCCTACCGCCGAACCATGCCCGCTACTCGACGCTCCACTTCTCCGGGCACCGCGGGATCTACAACTCCGCCTGGGTCGGCAGCGTCATCGCCATGCTCTCGGCGACCTTCCTCGGCCTGGCCGGATTCTATCTCGTCAAGAACGCGATCGAGCGCGACCGTCGCACCGGCGTCGGGCAGATCCTCGCGGCGACACCGTTGTCGAAGGCGCTCTACCTGCTCGGAAAGCTGACCAGCAACTTCGCCGTGCTGGGGGTGATGGTCATCGTGCTGGCCGCGGCGGCGGGCGTCATGCAGCTCGTGCGCGGCGAGGACATGCACCTTCAACCGTTGGCGCTGGTCTCGCCGTTCGTGATCCTGACGCTCCCCGCGATGGCGCTGGTGGCGGCGCTGGCCGTGGCCTTCGAGGCCACGCCGGGTCTCAGGGGGGGCCTCGGCAACGTCGTCTACTTCTTCATCTGGATGACGGGCCTCTCCCTGACGGCCGCGATCCGGAACGGCGGGCTTCCCGATCCGGTCGGGGGCGAGATGCTCATCCACCAGATGCACGCCGCGTGTGCCGCCGCGTTTCCCGACTTCCCCAGCGGGCGCGGGATGAGCATGGGGTTCAACATCAAAGCCGAAGGCGTGTGGGACCTTCGGACCTTCGCGTGGGGCGGGGCCACGTGGACCCCGGCGATGCTGGCGTCGCGGGCCGCGTGGGTGGGCGTGGCGGTCGCGCTCGTCCTCATGGCCGCGCTGTGGTTCGACCGTTTCGACGCGCACGCCGTGAAGGGCCGCCTCGGAGGCGGTCGTCGCGCCGCCCGGGCCCCGCGGGATCAGGTGGGGGTGGAGGGGACGGAGATCGGCGCCGGCGATCCCCTCGCGGCCGCAGCGCTCGCGCTCCCGGGCGGGTCCGCGCTCGCGCGGGGCGTGGCCGATATCTTCGGGACCAGGGTGCAACCCGGAGCCCGGCCCGCGCCCGGCCGCCTCCGACTGGGCGGCCTGGCGCTGGCCGAAATCCGCATCATGCTCAAGGGGTTCTCGCGCTGGTGGTATCTGGTCGTGCTCGGCCTGGTCATCCTGGGACTGTTCGTCCCGCTGCCGGGGGTGAAGCAGTTCGTCGCCCCGATCGCCCTCATCTGGCCGCTGCTGCTCTGGTCCCCCATGGGGTCGCGCGAGCACCGGCACAGGACCGACGCCCTGCTGTTCTCCACGCCGCGCCCTGTCACCGGCCTGCTGGTCGCCCAGTGGCTTGCCGGTGCCCTCATCGCCCTCGTGGTCACGGGCGGTGCGCTGGTTCGCTTCGGGCTGTCGGGCGAGTGGTCGAGCCTCGCCGCGCTCCTGGTCGCGGCGGCATTCATCCCCTCAATGGCGCTGGCCCTCGGCACCTGGTCAAGGAGCGCTAAACTCTTCGAGGTGGTCTACCTCATGCTCTGGTACGGGGGGCCATTGAACCAGGTCCCTGCCCTCGATTTCGTCGGCGTGACCCAGCCCGGGTCCGGGACCGGCCCGATCGTCGTGTTCCTGTTCCTCGCCGTGGGGCTGGCCGTCCTGGCGTGGCTCGGACGGCTCCGGCAGCTGGCGCGGTGACCCTCCCGGGCCGCCCAGAACCGCCCTGTGCACTCGATTACGAGGATTCGGGGCCTTCCGGCGCCAAGTTCGCACTTGAAAGTTTCCTGACTTTGGCCGATATTCCCGGCGTCTTCGCTGTCGGTGGACTTGGCCGAGTTCAAGGAACACCGCCCTGGATGACACGGCGGCGTATTTCATGTCTCAGGCAGCCGGCGACGGAGATTCCGGTCAGGGTGACCGGGCGTGCCGTCGCGTCAGACGGCGATCAGCACAGGGCCTTCGGGTTCTGAACAAGGAGTTCTTCAGTGGCTACAGGCACGGTGAAGTGGTTCAACGAGGCGAAGGGATTCGGCTTTATCTCCCAGGAGGGTGGCGAGGACGTATTCGTGCACTTCTCCGCGATCCAGGGCGAGGGCTTCAAGACCCTCGCTGAAGGAGAGCGGCTCGAGTTTGAAGTGACCCGTGGGCCGAAGGGCCTGCAGGCGGCGAACGTCCGTAAGGCCTAATTCGCTCGAGGTACCACCTCACGCGACCCAGGCGGCGCTCACGCGCCGCCTTTCGCGTTTTCAGACCGAGGGCTCGACGCTCGGACACACGGGGCCCCGGACCCCGGAGGCCCGCGCCGGAACGCAGCCTAGAGCCCCCGGGCGCGGGCTTTTCCCTCAAGTGTGACAGGCACTTGGCCGATCAACCCCCCTGATGGACCCGGCCCACCCCGGTCCGACGGCAGGGGGGAGTTCTCGCATGGAAAGTGTTCCACAGGAACCCCAGGTCCCGACTTCCGCCACCGCCACCGCCGCCGCCGCGGTCGAGCGGCCGGCGGAAGATCGTACGAGTGATCCCGCCGTCAAACCCATCGCGGCCTGGGTCAACCAGCTCGCGCGCACCATCAAGACCTGCCGGCTCTACCACGCGACCAATCCGACCGTGGTCCGCTTCCGGATCGATCTGATCGAGGCCCTCACGCGGCTCACCGCCGAGCACGGGCCGATCACCTACCGGTTCACGGCCGACGACATCTTCCATGGGGATGTCTCACTCTACCCGGCCAGGTCACGGGACGACAATCTCGCGCTCGCCTTCCATCGGGACGGCGTGCGCTCGATCACGTTCGGCCCCCAGATCACCAGGCGCGAGCTGGACGCGATCGTGGACGCGCTCATGCTGGTCACGGGGCAGGTGCACCTCGAAGATGACCTCGTCACGCTGCTCTGGCAGGCGAACCTCCAGCACGTGGACGTGGACGTCGTGCCCGGCCAGGGCGACGTGGGCGCGGGCGCCTCCGAGGAGACCGGCTCGCTGCTGCCGTGGCCCACCATGGTTTCCGGGGATGCCGCCGAGGCCGAGACGCCCGCGGCCCCCACCGTCGATCCGGACCCGCTGGCGGCCGGGACCGGGTCGCGCTCGGACGACTGGACGACCGGGGACTCCACGGTCGAGGTCGAGGCCGGCTACGAGGAGCTCGACGCGATGGCTCCAACCGAGATCTCGCGCTTCCACGAGGAGTTCGCGGCCGAGCATGAGGTCTCGCTCATGACGACGGCGCTCGCGGTCGCCCACGCCTATCTCGACGCGGGCACGACGCCCGAGGATCGACTCGAGCTGGCCCACTTCGTGCCGCGCATGCTGCGGCTGGCGATCGGCGAGGGCTCGTGGCTCGAGGCGCGCGAAGCACTGACGCTGCTGCGTGAATGCGGCAGCGAGGAGTGGTCCGCGGAAGGATTCACCCAGGAGCTCTTCCAGCCCATCTCGATCGGCGCCGCCGTCGAGCTGCTCGACCGCCAGCGTCCCGGCCAGGTCGCGGAGTTCGTGGCGCTGGCGAAGGAGCTGGCCGAGCAGGCGCCGGAGTGGCTCAACCTCGTGCTGGCCGGCAGCCAGAACCGGGTCACGCGTCGCGTGCTGGCCGAAGCGGTCGCCTCGCTGTGCCGCGACAACCCCGAGCGGATCGCGCCCTGGCTCGGAGACTCGAGCTGGTTCGTGGTGCGCAACGCCGTCCAGATCCTCGGGTGGATCGGCGGCCAGTCGGTCGTGGGCCTGCTCGCGACCGCCACGCGCCATCCGGACCGCCGCGTCCGGTACGAGGTCGTCGGCGCGCTGGCCGCGGTGCCGCCGCTCGAGGCGCGGCCACTGCTGGTGGAGTTGCTGCCCCGGTCGGATACCCGCATGTTCTGCGCCATCCTCCACCAGCTCGCGTTCGAGCGTCACACCGCGACCGCCGTGATGCTGGTGGGCTTCCTTCAGGCGGCCGAATACCTGCAGCGCCCCGACGCCGAGAAGCGCGCGATCTACAGCGCGATCGGCGCGGTCGGGACCGACGACATCCTGCTCGAACTCGAGGGCGAGCTTGCGAAGGGCAACTGGCTGGCGGCCGGGGAGGACGCACACCGCCAGGCGATCGCCCGCTGCGTGGCGAGGATCGGCACCCCGCGGGCGATCACGCTGCTCGAGCGCGGCGCCGAGTCGAAGCGGTCCGGCGTGCGCACGGCGTGCGCCGAGGCGCTCAGGATGATCCATGTCCGGGACTGATCTTGCCGGCGGGCCGGAGCGCGCTCCGGGCGCCGCGGCCGCACGCCGGGACGATGCCGACGAGGACCACGTCCGGGAGGAGCTCGGGCCCCAGTTCCTGCTCCGGCTCTCGGCGGCGATCCGCACCGCCCGCACGCATGACGTGTCCAACCAGGCGTTCCAGCGCCAACTTCAAGATTTGCTCGCGGTCGTCCAGTCGCTGCTCAAGGACGAGGACGAATGCGCGCTGGTCGTCGTGGGCGACTACTTCTACCTCGACGGCCACCGCATCAAGGCCAGTGCGACGCTGCTCCCGGTCTATCACGGACTGCTGGGGGAGTTCGAGCGCCGCACGATCGGCGGGGTGCGGTTCCTCCAGGGCGTGCATGCCTCGGAGCTCGAGCGCTTCTTCCAGCTCTTCATGGGGGCGGAGGACCCGGCGATCGCCAAGCTGCTCTCGTCTGCGCTCATCGAAGTTCGCGTCGAGCATATCCTGACCGTGCCGGCCTCGGAGCTGGACGCCGACGATCTGGCGCGCGATCTGACCGAGCACAAGGAGAAGACCGAGCGCGGGCGCGCCAAGCGTGTCTTCTGGCGCGCGGTGCTGGGCACCAAGAACATCGTCCTGCGCGCGCGCCAGTCCGGGCGGCTGGATCTGCGTCAGGCGAAGCGGCTGGTGCAGCCCGTCGTGGACAACATCATGAAGCACGAGTACTCGCTCATCGGCCTCACCGCGGTGAAGGACCACGACGAGTACACCTACGCGCACTGCGTGAACGTCAGCGTGCTCTCGGTGGGCATGGGACAGGCGCTCGGACTCTCGCGCCAGGTGCTCGCGGACCTCGGCGTGGCGGGTCTGCTCCACGACGTCGGCAAGCTCGCGGTGCCGGGCGACGTGCTCCGCAAGCCCGCGAAGCTGTCGCCCGAGGAGTGGGGGATGATGCAGCGGCATCCGCTTGAAGGGGTCAAGATGACCATGCGGATGCCCGGACTCTCGGCCCTCACGCTCGACACCATGCGTGTGTGCCTCGAGCACCACATGAACTTCGACCGGACCGGCTACCCCGAGATCGCCCACGAGTGGGGGCAGGCGACGCTCTCGCGCATCGTGGCGGTGGGCGACTGCTTCGATGCGATCACGGCGCACCGCTCGTACCACCGGCGTCCGCGCTCGGCTTTCGAAGCGCTGCAGTACCTGCTGGGTCCGACGCGCGTCTCGTTCGATCCGGCGGTGTTGTGGGCCCTGGTCCGGACCGTCGGGCTCTACCCGGCGGGCTCGGTGGTGAACACGGACACCGGGCACATCGCGCTGGCGCTGAGCCCGAACCCCGAGGATTCCCGCCGGCCGTTCTGCCGGATCCTGGTGGAGCCCGACGGCAACCAGCCGCCGCCCGAGCGCGAGGACCTGTGGAGCCCGATGCCGAAGGACGTGCAGGTGGTGCGCGTGCTCAGGCCCGAGGAGCACGAGTTCCCGGTCGCCGAGGCGCTGGCGGCGTAGGCGGCGTGCCTGAAACACGAACGGGCGGCGGCACTTAGACGCCGCCCGCCGGGTTGTGGTGAGGCCGATACGCGCAGTCCAGGACGCTCCCCGTCTCCGACTACGTCCTCACGAGCTCACACGCTTTCGCTGATCAGTCGTCGTCGTCGTCGTCCCAGTCCCTGTCGCGCCGGTCCCGGTCCCGCCGGTCGCAGTCCCGGTGGTCGCAGTCCCGGTGGTCGCAGTCCCTGTCGCGCCAGTCACCATCGCTGTAGTGATAGGTGCGGACGTAGTCACCGCTGTCGCATTCGAGCACCCGGACAACACGGGGATGGCGGTGGCGGTTCAGGTGGCCGCGATAGATCTCGAGCGAGACGAAGCTCCGGTCGCAGTACGGGTCGTGGTACATGTAGCCGGCCGGGGCTGCATGGGCGAGTGTCGCGCCCAGGAACAGCCCGCCGAGGAATCCCGCGATCGCGGGCCCGGCGCTGGAACGGCGGACGACATAGACGCTGCCCGAGCCGTGCTGCCGGTGGACGACGCGTGAGTGGTGCGAGCGCTCCCCGCCCTTGTAGCGGCGGTGGCGGCGGTCGGCCTGGGCCGCCGGGGCCACGGTCGCCAGCACGATGGCGGCGACGAGCGCGCCGGTCATCAGACGAGTGAATCGGATCGAAGACTGCATCGGGTCCTCCCGTGTTGTCGGCGACAAGGGATCGGGTCGCTTCACGGGAAGCTTGTGCAGGCACCGTGCCACGCGCACGCTCGGGCTGCGAAGCATTGCGGCGCAGCCAATTGGCGGGGTCGGCACGGCAGATGGGGAAGTTCCCCCAGCGGCGCTGTGGCGCGGCCGCTACAGCCTGCGCCCGCGATGCCGCGACCGGCCGGCCTGGATCAGTCGCTCGTGACCGTGTGAGTGCTCCCGTTGTTGGTCCAGGTCACGGTGCCGCCTGGAGCCACCGCCGCGGGGGAGGGCGTGTAGGTGTTGTTGGTGATCGAGACCGCGGCGGCCAGGGGCGATCCGCCGGCCACGACGACCTGCCCCGACATCCCGACTCCGTGGATGGTGCAGTGGTAGCTGTAGGTGCCCGCAGTGGCGAACGTGTGCGCGTAGGTACCGCCATTGGCGATGTTGCCCGAGTCGAGTTCCTTCACCGGCGGACTGCCGCCCGGGTTGGTGGTCTTGTCGCCGCAGGACACTACCAGCGCGACCATGGCGATCAGCGAGAACGTCACGAGCGGGGTGAGGTGTCGGCGCATGTTCATGGTTCCTCCGCGCTGCTGCGCTGCCGGATGGTGGGGGTCGTGGGGTGCCTACCGCCCATGATACCCCTTCGGACGGGCCCGGACCCGTGAACGGCGCAGAGATCGTTAGGTCCGGCCGTGGCCGTCAGCCGTCGCCGGCCGGGGCGCTACGCGGATGTTCACGGGTGGCGCCCCTCGCGCTTGCGGCGGCGGGCGGCCGCGGAGGAGCTCAGGAGCCGGGCGAGCGCGAGGATGAGATACGCGAGGGTCGCCTGCAGCACGACGAACATCGCCACTTTGAGCCACGCGAATCCCGGGTGCCAGAAGCGCGTCATCCAACCGGCCGCCTCGGACAGGAACGCCGACCCGAAGGCGGTGGCGATGAACGCCGCCTTCAGGCCCGAGCGCAGCGGGGTGAAGATCAGGAGGTGGGTGAGCAGCAGGAACACCAGCGCGAACATCGGCAGGTGCATGTGCGTCACCTCGAGCATGCCGGTCGCCGAGCGCGCAGGTCGGTACGCCGCCTCGTTGCCCCGGTAGTAGTCGACCACGCTCGCCGGGTCGAGGCTCATGTGCGAAAAGTAGAGCCCGAGGTTCGTGACCCAGAAGCCGGCGAGGAGCAGGAGGGCGAGGCCGAGCGTGAGCCGCATGAGCGGCTGTTCCTGAAACCCTCCCGACTGGAGATACTTCATCGTGCCTCCCGGCTGGACGAGGCGCCCACGAGGGTGGGGGCGACCACCGTCTCGTAGAGGGCCAGCGCGAGCCGCGCGCACTCGGTCACCGAGCGGGCACTGAGGGTGGCGCCCGCGAGATTGCGGAGATCGCGCGCCGGCCACATCCGGTCATCGAGTCGCCGCCGCGCGAATCCGTCCAGCCATCGTCCCGGCGGCCGATAGTCCGGCGGCTCGTGGAAGGCGAGGACCTCGATGCGGGAAATGGTCGTGTCAGGCGCCACGGTCACCATGAATACCCCCGGCATGGTGCGGATGAGGCGCGACTCGAAGAATGCCGTGCCGGCGAGCGTATCGCCGTGCCAGGCGGTGTAGACGGTGATGAGCGGCGAGGGCAGCTTCACGTGGGCGCGTCCCTCGACCACGCGGACCTGGCCAGGCGTGAGGGCGAAGGGCCGCCGCTCGATCCGGGCTCCCGGGAACGCCTCCGCCAGCGCCTGCGACTTCGTCAGGTAGGTCTCGGCTCCGGTCGGGACCGCGGCACAGATCGTGGCGACGGCAAGGAGCGCGAACCCCCGACTCGTGCGCCGCCGGGCGGGAGGCGGGAGCCCCTCCACCCGACGCGACCCGCCTAGAACAGGTACCCGATCGCCGCGTTCCACTGGCTGGTCTCCGTCTTCGCCTGGTTGCGCCGCCGCTGGTGATCCAGCTTGAGGATGACGTTCGGGTGCGGCTTGAGCGCGAGGCCCGTGGTCAGCGTGATCCGGTCGTTGGCCGGATTCTCGCTTCCCCGGGAGACGTCGTCCTGGGTGTCGGTGCGTTCGAATCGAAAATAGGGAAGGATGCCGTAGCGGGTCCCGGGGTCGGCGAGGGGGAGCACGTCGTAGGCCGCCTCCACGTAATATCCCCAGAACGAGTCGCCCAGGCGGTTCGAGCCGGTAAGACCGAGTTTGTCGGAGAGGTCCGCGGCATCCTCCTGCCAGCCGCGCACAAGCACGCCGCGCGCTTGAAGGCCGCGCCAGTCGAACCGCGCGTGGAGGTCGAGCAGCGTGACGCGCGGGGTGAGCAGGGTGTCCACGGGCTGGGCCTCCTGCCAGCCGTCCCCGGTGTACGAGGAGACGCCCACCAGCACGCCAGGCGTGCCGGTCCAGTCGAGTCGGCCCGAGAGCGCGGGCTTGAGCACCCGCGCGCGCGAGCCGCTCTGGCGCCCATCCCGGATGCCGCCGGCGGCCGTGAAGCGCCGCGCATGGAGTCCCTCGGTGAGGTAGACGCGGTAGGCAAGCCCGCCCGGAAGCATTCCGAACAGTCCCGCGCCGTTGGCGCGCCAGGTGGTCGGGATGATGCGCTGCTCGACATCGGGGCGTCGCGCCCCGATATAGACCGGCGCCTCGTGCCACTCGTTGGTGAGCCCGATCGGGATGAGGAGCAACCCGGCGCGAACGCCCACCTCACGTCGCGGCGCCCAGTCGAGATAGGCGAACTCGAGCACCACCTCGCCGGCCGCCACGCCGCCGATGCCGGCGTGCTCGATCTCGATCTCGGAGTTGAACAGCAACGCGTCGTCGAACTTGTATCCCACATAGAGGACGTTACGCAGGAAGTCGAGCTGCGGCGCGCGGTTCGAGGGAAGGCCGTCCTCCCGCTCGCGGGCGAACTTTTCGAACAGCATCTCACCGTATCCGCCGATCGAGACTCCGCGCGCGATCCCGTAGACCTTGGAGGCGGCCGGAGCGAATCCGACCCGGGGGGCGGTGCGCCCGGTGTCGGCGACCTCGCCCAGCTTGAGCCGCTCGATCTCCTCGGTGAGCAGGTCCACCTTGCGTTCGAGTTCACTCACCCGCTCGTCCTGAGCGCGCACGGGGGTCGCCACCGCCAACAGCGCCAGGATCACGATCCATCGCATCATTCTCAGCGGCTCCTCTTCGAAGTAAGGGTCTCTTTCCGGCCCGGCTCCATCCACTCCACCGCCGCGCCCGGCACCGCGCGGACCTCGGGAAGATTCCAGCACCATGCCCTGACCGAGCTTCCCACGGGCTCCAGCCACAGCGCGCCGATGTCGTCATGCCCCACCAGGAATCGGGCCGCGCGCTCGCGGCCCATGACGAGCAGCGCGGTCGCCAGCGCATCGGCTCGCGTCGCGGAGCCGCAGACGACAGTCACCGAGGCGGTGGTCGGCGCGGGCCGGCCGGTGCGCGGGTCGAGGACGTGCCCGTGACGAACGCCGCCGGCCGTGAACCCCCGCTCGCTCTGCCCGGACGTCGAGACGCAGGCCGTGCCGACACCAAGCTCCACGACCGGGACCATTCGCGACGCCGGGTGGGCGACCGTGACGTTGTGCCCTGCACCCACCGTCATCACCTCGCCACCGAGATTGATGAGGGCGCGCCGGACGCCGAGTCGCACGAGGGTCGCCGCGGCGCGATCCAGCGCGTAGCCCTTCCCGATGCCGCCCAGATCCACCGCCATGCCCGATCTGGCGAACCGGATGGTGCGGGAGTCGACATCGCGGACCAGCCCCGGCCAGCCCACCCGCTCGCGCGCCGAAGCGAGCGCCGCCGCTCCGGGCACCCGCCCCTTGCCGCGCATGTCCCACGCGTCCATCAGCGGCGCGATGGTGGGATCGAATGCGCCGTGCGTGAGTCGGGCCATGATCAGCGCCGAATCCAGCACCGCCGCGAGGTCGGCCGAGCACGCCACCGGGCCCGATGCGGCGGAGCGATTGAGCCGCGCGAGCTCGCTGTCGTCGCGCCACAAACTCATCACGCCCTCGAGGCGGTCGATCTCGTCGAGCGCCTCCGCCAGTGCGACGCTCGCCCGACCGGAGTCCTCATGGGCGACCACCGCCGTGCACAGCGTGCCCATGAGGTAGCGGGCGCGCTCGACCGAAACGACCGGTGACGGTGGGGCGGGGGGGCGGTGGGTGTCCGCGCGAACGGCGATGGCCGCACTGAGGCACACGAGCACCGCCAGGGGGGCAGCCGTCATGCCGCTCCGCCGGCTTCGCGCACCAGACACTCGAGGTCGCAGGTCGAGCACTCGGCGGCCGGGCGGCAGGTGCGGTGGTATTCGGTGAAGCAGCGCTGGAAGTGGTCGCGCAGGTCCTGGTCGTCGCGCAGCATCTTGATCAGGTCGAGGAGGCGATCGGTCGTCCCTGCGCTCACGTCATGCTCGAGCAGGCACGCTTCATGGACCGCCGCCGACTCCGTGATCCCCAACACGTCGCGCAGGAACGCCCGCATCACGGCGAATCGGTGGTGCACCTCGCGCGCGATCCGCTCGCCGGCCGGCGTGAGCAGGAGGAACTTGTGATCGTCGTGCGTCACCAGCCCGCGAGCGATCAGCGGCTTGAGGCCCACGGAAAGGGTGGGGGGCGCGACGCCCAGCTCGCGCGCCACGTCGCTGAGCCGCGCGTATCCGCGCTCCGAGCGCACCTCCCAGAGGGCGCGCAAGTAGTGCTCATGACTGCGGGAGAGCTCGTTCGCGCCGGACGATTTGCCAGTGAGCACGGAGGCCTCCCGGTAGTGTGTTAGGTGCTACTAATGTTGGTTAGTGCACACTAACTACCACCGGAGGCGGGTCGGGTCAAGTCATCTCGCACTCCCCGACACGGCTGGCCTCCACGAGGCCGGCGCCAGGCTCATGCATCCCTCGCCTCCCCGCCGGCCCCATCCGCACGGCGGGAGGGGAGCCGCCCCTCCCGCTGAAGCGTCCGGCGCAACAGGAACTCGATCTGCCCGTTCAGGCTGCGCAGGTCGTCGGCTGCCCACTTCTGGAGCGCCTCGAGCAACGCCGGATCGACGCGCAGCAGGAATGGTTTGCGCTCCGCCATGGCGTCACACGACTACTGGTAGAGCGTGCCGGTGTTGATGACCGGCTGGGTGTGCTGGTCGCTGCAGAGCACCACCAGCATGTTGCTGACCATGGATGCCTTGCGCTCGTCGTCCAGCTGGACGATGTTCTTCTTCGAGAGCTGGTCGAGCGCCAGCTCGACCATGCCGACCGCGCCCTCGACGAACTTCTGCCGGGCCGCCACGATCGCACTCGCCTGCTGGCGCCGCAGCATGGCGCCGGCGATCTCGGGCGCGTAGGCCAGATGGCTGATCCGCGCCTCGATCACCTCGATCCCGGCCTTGGACAGCCGGTCCTGGATCTCCTTCTGGATCTCGAGGGCGATCTCGGCGGTGTTGCTGCGCAGCGCCATCTCGCCATCCCCGTGGGCGTCGTAGGGGTGGGTGGTGGCGAGGTTGCGCAGCGCCGACTCACTCTGGACGTGGACGAAGTTCTCGTAGTTGTCCACCTCGAACACCGCCTCGGCGGTGTCGGACACCTTCCACACCACGACCGCGGCGATCTCGATCGGGTTGCCGACGAAGTCGTTGACCTTGAGCTTGGCGGTCTCGAAGTTGCGGATGCGCTGGGACACTTTGCGCCGGCTGGTGAACGGGTTCACCCACTTGAAGCCGGGCTCCCGGACCGTGCCGACGTAGCTGCCGAACAACTGCACCACCTTGGCTTCGTTCGGGTTCACCACGAACAGCCCGCACATGCAGATCAGGTCGAACGACCAGGCCAGGGACAGCCCCACCGCGACCAGCCCCTGCCCGCTCCGGATCGCCATGACGAACAGGGCGACCAGCAGCAGGTTCAGGATGGACAGGGTGAGCAGCATGAACACGCCCGACATCGGTTTGATCTCACGCTCGCGAATCATGACACCCTCCTTTCGGGTTGATGTCATTACGATATCATTCTGATTTCGGTTGCACAAGGGAGATCCAGCCGGGGCGGGAGGGAGCCGTGCAGGCCGCCTAAATGATTATCAGGGTTATCGTTGGGCCGCATGGCCGTCGAGTGGCCCCGGCGTATTCATCCGCGCCGGCGCGGATGATGGATGTCCGCTTATCGGGTGAGCGCCGTGATCCGGTCCCGGAAGGCGGGATAGGCGGCGGTCAGGGCGTCGCGCAGGCCATGCTCGTAGTCCGCCGGATCGAACCCGGGCGAGACCGTGGTGCCGAGCAGCGCCAGCGTCCCGCCGGCGAGGAGACGGGTTCCCTGCCAGACGTCCCTGGGTGCCAGCACCTGAGGGCGCATGCCGGCCGCGAGATCGGTCCCCATCACGATCACGCGTCCGGTGCCGTCCGGAAAGAGCTGGAGCATCTCGACCGGGTCGCCCAGATAGAAGTGGAAGACCTCGTCCGAAGGCAGGCGGTGAAGCGCGGAGAAGGTCTCGGGCGTGAGCAGGAAGTAGATCGCGGTCGAAAGCGATCGGGCGCCCGAGGGCCCGTCGCCGAGCGACCCGGCCTCGATGGAGTCGCGGGCACGGTAGGTCTCGGCGAACCACCCGCCCTCGCGTGCGAGCGGGACCAGATGGAGCAGGCGTCTCAGCTCGTCGGCGTTCACGTCCGCAGCTCTCGCGTTGGGAAGGAAGCACGCGCGGGGCGCGCCGGTCAGTGCGCCCGGGATGCTTTGCGCGGGGCCCGGCGTGAAGGAGCGGGCCTGGCGACGGTCCGGCCATCCGCCGCATCGCCGCGCTTCGCCGCCGCCACCAGCGCGCGCGGGACCGAGACCTCCATCGCCAGCAGCGCATGCGACAGCGTCTTCCCCTGCGCGTCGAGCCGCAACGAGACCGTGCCGCCGCCGCCCAGCGATTCGTGCATCAGGAAGTTGAGCGCGCCGAGGTTCGGCACCTCGTGGCGTTCGACCCGGCCCAGACAGATGCCGCGGAAGCGGCGCTTGACCACCGCGGCCGTGATCGTGCGCCTGAGCCACGGGTAGATCTCGGGCGCCCGGGCGATGACGCCGATGTTGCAGGTGTCGCCCTTGTCGCCGCTCCGACCGTGGGCGACGGCCGAGAGCGGGACGCGCAGCGTGGTGCGCGGGCCATGGGCGGGTGGGAACTTCTCGACCGGGAGCGTCGCCGCGCGCCGCGGCGGAAGCAGCGGCGTGGGCCATTCGAGCGACCGCTCGCCGTCCCGCACGACCAGCCCCGGCAGAACGCGCTCGCGCGGCACGAGCGCGGGCCAGTAGGCGACCACCTCCTGGGCCTGCGGGCGCCCGCCGGTGACCGCGACGCCGGGCGGCCCGGAGAGGATCACCGCGGGCACCATCTTGGAGAACGCCTCCAGCTTCTGCTTCTCGACGTCGCGCACCGAGAGGCGCAGCAGGATCTCGGGCGGATCCACCGGCGGCGCGAGCGGCCCCCAGCACGCCGAGTGTCCGATCAGCTCGACATGGCGCTCGGTGTACTCGACGCCGACGCGCTTCCAGAACAGATCCGCGAACGCGCGCGCCTTCTCGGTCGCCTCGGGCCCCGAGAGGATCAGCG
>JBKJXJ010000284.1:0-3499 GCA_046716125.1 Candidatus Eiseniibacteriota bacterium | reverse complement strand
CGCGTAGCCGTCCGGGTAGCCCGCGTGTCCACCCTCGTACGCGCACGACATGGGTTTACTGAACACCACCCAGCGACCCTCGAACGCCTGCGCGGACGAACCCGGGCGATCCCAGCGCAGCGTCATGCGGCCGCCGCCGGTCGGCGCGCTGTCGGCTTGGTCACAGAACCAGCGCGCGAGGTGCGGCCCCTCGGTGAGTGCGGAGAAGATGTGCTCGAGCGGCGCACGGAGCTCGGTGCGGAACTCGAGCAGGACGGAGGCGGTCGAGGAGGCGGCCACGGGGCGGCAGCATATCGCAGCGCACGGCTGCTTGTCGCCGAACCCCCGGACCGCCTACCGTCCCGGCGGACCTCAAGGAGGTGAACCATGAACCGGAGGCACCTGGTGATCGCCCTGTTCGCGATGGCACTCGGCGCGCCGCCGCTCACCGCGCGCGCCGCGGGCCTCGACCTCGCATCCTGCCGGATGGTGGATCTGACGCATCCGTTCGACCAGCACACGCTCTACTGGCCGACGTCGCCCTCGACGTTCAAGCTCGATCGGCTCTCCTACGGCGCGACCCCCGGGGGATGGTTCTACGCCGCGAACGCGCTGTGCGCGCCGGAGGCGAACGTGACCGGATTCGAGAACCTCGCCGGGCTCGAGGCGCTGCCACCGCGCGGCGCGACCGTCATCGCGTTGCCGATGAAGATCGCCGGCGGCTCGGGGGGGCCGTTGCGGGCGGTGGCGCTGGTGCCGAAGCGATGACGCGTGGGCGCCTGGAGGCGTTCAGCGATGGCGTGATCGCCATCATCATCACCATCATGGTGCTCGAGTTGAAGGTGCCGCACGGTGCCGATCTCGACGACCTGGTCCCGCTCTTCCCCAAGTTCGGCGCGTACGTGCTGAGCTTCGCGATGCTCGGCATCTACTGGAACAACCACCACCACCTGATGCACGCGATCAAGCACGTCAATGGCCGCGTGCTGTGGGCGAACCTGCACCTGCTGTTCTGGCTCTCGCTGATCCCGTTCGTGACCGCGTGGTCGGGAGAGACCCACTTCGCCGCCTGGCCGGTGGCGGCCTGGGGCGCCGTGCAGTTCATGGCGGGGGTCGCCTACTTCATTCTGGTCCGCGCGCTGCTTACGCTGCATGGCCGGGACTCGGTGCTGGCGGAGGCGATCGGCCGGGACGCCAAGGGGATCATCTCGGTCGTGCTCTACCTGGTCGCCGTGCTGCTCACGCTGTTCAGCCCGATCCCGGCGCTCGTGATCTATGTGCTGGTGGCGGTGATGTGGCTGATCCCGGACCGGCGGATCGAGCGGAAGCTGGGGCGCTAGGAGGCCCGCCGCACCTTGTGCTCCGCCGCCTGCGCCCAGAGGAAGTCGCGCAGTGGGATCAAGCCCTCGCCCTCGCGCGCCGAGACCGCGAACGAACCCGGATACTCGACCCTGAGCCCCTCGACCACGGTCGGATCTTCGATGCGGTCGATCTTGTTGAACACCAGCGTCGTAGGACGCGGGGTCTTGAGAATCTCCTCCAGCACCTCCTCGACCGCGGAGATCTGACGGCGGAAGTGCGGGTCCGAGGCATCCACCACGTGGAGCAGCAGGTCCGCCTCGATCGCCTCGACCAGCGTGCTGTGGAACGACGCCACGAGATGATGCGGGAGCTTGCGGATGAACCCGACCGTGTCGGTGAGCAGCACGATCTGGCGCGAGGGGCTCACCAGCTGGCGAGTCGTGGCATCGAGCGTGGCGAACAGCCGGTCCTCGACGAACACCTGCGACCGGGTAAGGGTGTTGAACAGCGTGCTCTTGCCGGCGTTGGTGTAGCCCACGATCGCCGCGCGGAACTCGCGCCGCCGGCGCCGGCGCTGGGTCTCGCGCTCGCGCTCGACCGCCTCCAGCTCCTTCTTCAACCGGGCGATGCGCTCGCGCACCAGACGCCTGTCGGTCTCGAGCTGGGTCTCGCCCGGGCCCCGCGTGCCGATGCCGCCGGCCTGGCGCTCGAGGTGCTTCCACATGCCGGTGAGCCGCGGCAGGGTGTATTCGAGCTGCGCCAGCTCGACCTGGAGCCGCGATTCGCGGGTGCGCGCGCGCCGGGCGAAGATATCGAGGATCAGCTCCGAGCGGTCCACCACCTTGCACCCGAGCGCCTTCTCGAGGTTCCGCATCTGCGCGGGGGAGAGGTCGTCGTCGAAGATGACCATGTCGGCGTCCAGCGCGTCGACCCGGCCTTTCACATCCTCGAGTTTGCCCTTGCCGATGAACGTGGCGGGGTGGATGGTGCCGCGCTTCTGGGTGATGGTCGCCAGGACGCGGGCGCCGGCGGTGTCGGTGAGCCGCGCCAGCTCGTCGAGCGAGCGCCCGAGCAAGGTCGCGTTCCGGCCGCCGTGTCCGACCAGCACCGCGCCTTCGGTCCGTGGCGGATTGATGATCGCGTGGGTCGGCTTCACGCGACGGGCCTGACCTCCAGGTCATACGGGGCGGGCGTCAGGTTCTCGAAGCTCCCGTCCGCGTGCACCAGCACCAGATCCTCGATCCGCACGCCAAGGTCGCGCGAGGGGTAGTAGAGCCCGGGCTCGACCGTGATGACCATGCCGGGCTCGAGGACCTGGGTGTTCGAAGGAGGGCCGCCGAGGCGCGGCGCCTCGTGGACCGCGAGGCCGACGCCGTGCCCGAGCCCGTGCACGTAGCCCTCCTGCGCGCTGTCGCTGGTGCGCGGCGTGGCGTGGCCGCGCTGCTCGAACAGCTCGCACACGCGCTCCTGGTAGGAGCGGCACACCTCGCCGACTCGCAGCTCATCCATCGCGAGACGGAACGCGTCGTGGACGTCGCCGTAGAGGCGCTTGAGCGGATCCGGGGCGTCGCCCAGGCAGAACGTGCGCGTGAGATCGCTGTGATAGCCGCCGCCCGCCTCGCCGGGGAAGATGTCCACCAGCAGCGGGGCGCCCGGGCGCAGGAGCTCGGCGTCATTGCCGCGGTTGTGCGGCACGCCGGCATCGCGTCCCTGCGAGACGATGGTCTCGCCGCCCTCGAGCCCGTGGACGAGGAACTCCTCGTGGAGCAGACGCCTCAGGCTGCCGAGCGTCACCGGACCGGCGCCGTTCTTGAAGTGGCCGCCATCGCGCTGGAGCGTCTGGAGGTACTTGCGCACACGCTCGATCGCGGCGACCGCGCCCTGCGCCGAGCGGCGGATCGCCGCGATCTCGCCGTCGTCCTTGGTCGTGCGCGCGAGCGTGAGCACGTCGGGGTGGCCGCGGTCCACCTGGATATCCCGGTTGGCCGAGGTCACGCGGTCGAGCAGCTCGTATGCGAAGCCAGCGCTCAGGTCGCCGAAGAACGCAACCGGGCCGCGCATGCCGAGGGCGGCGCAGGCATCGGCGATGATGGCGCCGAAGGCGCGCGCGGGGTGACCCTCGCGATCGATCAGCGTGTTGAGCCGGTGCTGCGGAAAGGTCGAGGTCTCGCAGCCGACCATCGCCGCCTGGTCACGCTCCATCGGGTCGTGGATGAGA
>JBKJXJ010000283.1:0-16135 GCA_046716125.1 Candidatus Eiseniibacteriota bacterium | reverse complement strand
AGTTCGAAGTAGGCCTGGCTCGCCTCCCCGATCACCGCTTCGAGCTTCGCCAGCCGGGCTTCGGCCTGGGCACGAGCGTCGGGAAGAAAAGACCGATCCGCCGCGAGGAACTTCGAGCGGAACAGGGCGAGGTCGGCGCGACGGCCTTCGGGCGTCGCCATGACGGCCGCGGACGTCTCCCGCGGCGGGTGGGCGGCTACTTCTGCGGCGGAACAGACGGCGAACAGCGCGGCAATCGGGATCAGTCGTCTCATGAAACCTCCTGGGACCGTGCCGGGTTAGACGGTCCCGGAAGGAGGTTTCGTTGCAACGATCTTTCTAGCGCACGATCGCGGCCTTTCCGAGGACCCTGAGGCCTCCCTGCGCGAGGCGCACCATGTAGATCCCGGACGGGAAGCGCAGGCTCTCCTCCAGGGCGAGCGTGTGGTCCCCCGGCGCGAGGCCGGTCAGGTCCCGCGCGTACAGCCGCCGGCCCGCCACGTCCATCACCTCGATCCGGACGCGCTCACGGGTGGCGATCGAGAAGAGGAGGAGGAGCCGCCCTTCGCCCGAACCGGCCCGAGCGCCACGGAAGGCGAGGCGTGCCCCCGACGGCACCTCGACCCGGGTCTCGCCGAGATACTCGACGTGATCCCCGCTTCCCACCGCCAGCCGGTACTCGTACACCCCGCCCGGAACGATGTCACGGTCCTCGAACACCAGCAGGCCCGAGCCGTCCGGCGCCACCCAGCCGATCGTGGCCCATCCCTCTCCGGCCGCCC
Source organism: Candidatus Eiseniibacteriota bacterium (assembly GCA_046716125.1). Classification (GTDB taxonomy): domain Bacteria; phylum Eisenbacteria; class RBG-16-71-46; order RBG-16-71-46; family RBG-16-71-46; genus WS-11. Next base: position 15,374 of record JBKJXJ010000283.1, on the reverse strand, counting down.
GACGCTCGACTGCGGCCGAGAGCCCGAGGTCCGCGCAGTACCAGCGCAGCGTGATCCGGTCGGGCCCGGGCTCCGCGCTCACCAGCGACACCAGCGTCGGGGTCGGCTCATCGCAGGTCGGGCCGATGCCGATCCCGGCGTTGATCCCCGCCAGACAGTCGGCGACCACCGTGTAGGCCGCCTCCACGTCCGGATCGGAGAGCGGCTGTCCCTCGAGCCTCACCAGCAGCCGGTCGGCGCCGGGGCTGTCCGGCACGTCCCACAGGAACTCGAACACGTCGCCGTCGTCGACTACGTCGGCGGCGGTGAGCCGACGAGCCCAGAGCGCGTACAGCACCGGCAGCGACCCCAAGATGAGCTCCCCGTCCACCCGCAGCTCATCCTTGGGCACCCCGCCATAGGGCCGGTTGAAGATGAACAGGTACTCCCGGCCTCCGGCCGCCTCGTCCGTCGGCGCCCAGGTGCGGTTCATGGACGGGATGAAGGTCGAGGTGTCCGGCGAGAGCGTGCCGGCGTCGTCCACCACCAGGCCGCGCTCGACGAACGCCGCGTCGAGCTGGACGTTGTTCTCCACGTCCCACACCTGGAAGTTGCACTCGTAGAATCCGGTGTAGCCGTACCAGCGACCGATATTGGTGCCCCCGCCGCCCGCCTTCTCCAGCCGCAGGTAGCGATGAGCCCTCTGGGTCTGGGTCGAGCTGAAGCGGATCTCGACGGTCTTGAACGAATCGGGATCGGACAGCGTGGTGATCGTGCTGCCGAAGAAGTCGTTGCCCTCGCCCGCCCCGCCCCCGAAGAACGGCAGGGCGATGTTGACGCCCTCGAGCGCGGTCGGGTGAAGCGGGTTGTGGTCGAGGTACCGGGCGTCTTTGAACACCGGCAGGCTCGGCGCGGTGGCCGCCAGCTCCCCGATCGTCGTCGCGGCCAGCGGCGGGCACGAAATGGGCGTGGCGGGATCGAGGTACACACGCTGACCCCCGTCGAGGGTCAAGTCGTTGAAGCGGCCGGAGTAGTTCGCCAGGAACGTCGCGAACTCGCTGCGCGCCCGCTTGCGGGCGTCGGGCGGTCCCGGCGGGGACACAGTGCTGCAGAATCCGCCGAGCGTATCGAGCGGCCAGTCGAACAGCGTCGCCTGGTGGTGGACGAACGCCGCCGCCTGCGCGAGCTCCTGGATCGAGAGCTGCCCGCTTCCGCCGGCCGCGCACTCGAGGCCCCAGAACGCCGCGGGCTTGGGACAGTTGGCGACGTCGGGCGGGGTGGAGCAGGAGGCCGGCGCGGGCGGGAGCGACGCGAAGCCGACCAGGTACGCGTCCTTCGCCAGCGTGGCGAGGCAGCGCGCGGCCTGGATCGACGCGAGCCGGTCCGGCCCGTCACCCACCACCAGCGCCGCCCAGATCTCCTGCGATTTGCCCGGCAGCATCCGGCTCGGTCCCGACGAGAGGTTCATCCTCCGGTCTGACGGATTGCTGTCGAGCCACCCCTGGCCGGTGGGGGGATCGCCGGGATGGAAGTAGGGCGTGGGATTGCCGTTCGTCGGGTCGATCAGCACGTTCCCGTCCGGGAGCAGCCCCTGCATGTAGTTGTAGGTCTCGGCCACGGCACTCGGATCGGTGCCGTTGATGTACTTGCTGAAGGCGGTCATCCCCAGGGCGCCGCCGCCTCCGGGGTAATCCGGCCCGCGCAGGAGCACGTAGCCCACGGCCGGCGGCTGGCTCCCGTAGATGAGGTCGTTGTTGGTCGCGTTGTAGGCGTATCCCATCCCCATGCTGACGTCGCATCCCACCAGGTCGTCGGTATGCCCCCCCACATCGGGATCGCTCCACAGCGACACATAGAGGTCGTCGAGGACGTTCGCGCCACGGTTCAGGATGTGGAACCGGAAGAACACGATGTTCCCGAAGGCGTCGGGCCGATCGTAGGCGAACGTGGTCTGCTGGATCTCGACCCCGAGCGGCATCGTGTTCCCCGCGGAATTGGTGTGCCGCGAGGGATCGGCGTCGTTGTGGACCTCCCAGAGCATCTGGTCCCCCAGGACATCCGGACCTTCCACATCCACCGAGTCGTCGGGCTGCGGCGTCGACATGTCCGGCAGGCGATGGATGCGCGTCGGCGCGCCGTAGGGCTTGGCCCCGGCGATGTACTCGCTCCAGGCGTGGTGGAGGAGCGGATCGAGCAGCGGGTCGGCCGCGAGCTCGGCCGGCGTGCGGTCCACATGCGCGGTGTCGGCGGGATCCCCGGTCCAGCGGGACACCTTGTAGACGATGTGTTCCGGACGGTTCGGGTCGTCGAACGTGCCGCCGACCATGCCGCCCGGTCCGCACTCCGGTGAGTATTCCGCGACGGTGACGCGCACCTCGCCACCGACCCTGGCCCCGAGCCACAGGCCCGAAGCGAACACGGCCGTCTGGTTCGTACCTTTGGGCCAGATCAGTCCCGAGTTACCCGAGTTGATGTCGTATGCGAACGACCCGACGTTGGTCGTGAACATGTTGATCCGGTTCACGTCGATGCGGCGTGCGGCGTCGAGCACGGTCGACCGGTGGAGGCCCGCCGCGCGTGCCGAGGAGCCGTGTGTCATCGGAAGGGACGCGAGGGCGGGAGCAGATGTGACCGCGAGCAGCGCGGTAGCGGTCAGCGCGGCGCGGAGCCGGTTACGGGTTGCGGCAGACGCGGAAGCGACGACCATGGCGGTCCCCCGTTCGGGCGGCCCCGGGTGCGGCCCGAACGGGCGCGCGGTGCCGGGCGAGCCGGTGTGGGAAGGATAGCGCCGCGCGCGGGCCGCACTCAATCGGGAATCGCGGGTGCCCGGGCGCGGGCCCACCAGGCGGACCGCTCGCAGACGAGACGGGTGGTGCTGAGCGGGCGGCGGTAGACGTCCGCCGGTCGGAACCGGGGACTAGCGTCGTTCGCCGCTCTTCGGGCCCGGGCCGCGCCGGAGATGGTGAAGCAGATGCTGCGCCTCTTCGAGCCAGCGCAGTTTCTCCTGGAACGGAAGCCGGGCGAGCCGCATCCGCTGGGCATCGGCGTGACCCTGCCAGCCCGACTCCCAGACCTGGGCCTCGCGCGGATCGATCTCAGCCATCCTGCTTCCCCGCCGTTCCGGGATTCGACTCCAGCTCGGCGATATCTTTCAAGTCCTGCGGGCGTCCGGCCTTGCGCTTCATGGCGATGAGGTCCGCGCGGCAGACGAACGTGGCATCAACCCCCGAAGCCACCTCGAACCGGTCGGCGTCGGCGTAGGCCCGCTCGAAATCGAACGGCGTCTCGACGAACAGGTCGATCTCGGTCGCCGGGTGCTGGGCGCTGAAGACCGAGAACACCGTCAGCGACTTCTCACGCGCCCACGTTTCGCGCTTCCCGGCGTCCGCGAACTCCTCGAACGGGACGGGGGCCCGCGGCCGGTAGCCCAGGGCCGCCAGCGCCGCGATGGCGCGACGCATCGCCGCCGGTTCCGGATCGAGGACGATGTCGATGTCGGCGGTGAACCGCACGAAACCGTGGGCGACCACCGCGAGCCCACCCACGATCAGATAGCGGGCGCCGGCCCGGTTCAGGCTCCCGATGATCGTCTCGATGCTGCGACGCTCCATGGACTGCCTCCCCCGTCGGATCCCCGGGACGACCGATGCCTGGACTATAGCGCAGGTCGGCGAGCGCGCGGGCGCCACGCACCCGCCGCCGCGCACTCGATCATACCGGTCGCCCGGCGCCTGCCGCGAGCCCACGCCGCGTGAGCAGGTAGGTCGCGAAGCTCCCGAGCCAGTGCGTGCCCGCATAGTGTTCGCCCGGCACGGAGGCGAGTCCCGCGACGGCGTGCCGGTGCGCCGCGTCCGCGAGCGGGGTGCGCCACGCGTGGGACTCGGGCAGCGCGGTCGCGATCCCCTCCAGCATCCATGCGCGGCTCAGGTTGAGCCCGTCGAGGTGCGAGAGCTTGCCGTCCGAGGGGTCGGGACTCACGACCGGCGTGAGCCAGCGTCGCGCCACGGACGCGCCCGGGTCGGGCAGGAATCCCTCCAGCCAGGCCACGAACGATGCCCCCTCGCGCACGCGGCGCATGAGGTCCGCCTCGCCCAGCGCGGGCGAGAGGAAGTCGTGCCCGGAGGGCTCGTAGGCGATCGGCGCATCCCGATCGTCGCCGTAGTAATCCCGCGCACGCATCCGGACGACGCTCGCCACGTCGTTCCGAGCGGCCTCGTGCGACCAGTCGAGCACCAGCCCGAGGGCGAATGCGGTCTGCGAGTGCTCGCCCCCGCGCACCGGCAGCGGGAGTCGCTCGAGCAGGGCCAGGATGCGTTCGGCGGCGAGCGTCTCCAGCGGCTCGAGCGCCGTGTGCCAGGCGCCTGCCGCGGCCGCGCCCGGTGCGTCCTCGGCGTCGCCCCGCGCCCAGCCGCGCAGCTCGGCCGAGAGCTGCAGCAGCCACGCGAGGCCATAGGGTCGCTCGAAGCCCTGGCGCCCCTCGCCCGAGAGATAGGCCAGCTCCCCGGCCAGCCGCTCCGGGGTGAGGCTCTCGGCCAGCGCCGCGATCGCGCGCGCGCGCCAGGGGGCGCCGGGCTCGAGGCGGGCGAGCCTCGCGAGTGTCCAGTGCCCGTGCACCGACGAGTGCCAGTCGAACGATCCGAAGAACGCGGGGGTCAGCTCGCGGGGCAGCCGGATGTCCTCCGGTCCCCGGACCAGATGGACGAGATGGACCGGGTACTCGCGGTGGATGCAGGCCAGCACCATCTCGACGATCGCGCCGGAGCGCACGGGATCGAGCGCCGGCACAACGGCCGGAGGGCGCAGCGGAATCATTCGACGCTTCGCGCTCATTCGCCCTCCGGCTGGCGGCGAAGACGCTTCTTGAGCGACGTGATCCGCTTCTCGTCCACCCGCCGCTCGCGCGCGGCGCGCGTGGGCTTCGTGGCGATACGGGGCGTGCGCCGCTTCGCGCGCGCTTCCAAGGCCCGGTAGACGCGCTCGAGCGCGACCAGACGGTTGCGCGCCTGCGAACGACTCTCGGTGGCGATCCGCACGATGCCGCTCGGGCGGTGGCGGATGCGCACGCTCGATTCGGTCTTGTTCTTCTTCTGTCCGCCGGGGCCGGAGGAACGGTAGGTCTCGACCTCACACTGCCGCAGCAAACGCTCGAGGTGTTCGGGGATCATCGCGCGAGAATGGGCCGGGCGGTCGCGGGTCCCGGGCGGGCGGCCGCCTCTACCACATGCCGGGGACCCAGCGGTGCGTGCGGGACATCACGTCCGCATAGGGCGCCCCAAGCCGTTCGCACAGGATGCGGTCCTCGCGCAGCGAGCACCAGGCCGACATGACGAGCGCCGGGGCGGTGAGAACGAGCCATCCCCAGGGCACGCCGACCGCGAGCGGAAGCGCGGCGTAGAAGATCATCCGGACGGCCACCGTCGGGTGGCGGAGACTCGGGATCCCGAGTCGCACGGCGTACCGCAGGACCATCGCCAGGACCGCGAGCGCGATCCCGGCCACATTGCCCCATCCGCCGGCGAGGGCCGCACCGGTCGGGGCGATGAGCAGATAGAACCCCGAGATGGCGACGAAGCTCGCGGGCTTGAGCCAGCGCGGCGGCGGGACCCCGGGCCGGTCCGCGCCCGAGCCGGCGCGGCGCGCGAACCCCTCCGCCAGGCCGTAGAGCAGCAGCAGCGTCCCGGACGTGCCGAATCGGAACATCGCCTCGTCGAAGAGGTGCAATCATCACTCCTGGTTGGGAATCCTGGCGGCGGACGATAACATGTCGCCCCGGCAGGCGTCATAGTCGCAGCAGCTCAGCGGCCTCGGCCCCAGGCGACCCACGGCCCAGAGGAGGATGATCCAGGATGCGATCGCCCGTGTTGATCACCCTCCTGCTGTCACTCCCGGCGCTCCCGGCATGCGCCGCCCCCGCCCCGGCGCCCGCTCAGGCGACCGGCATCGCGCTCAAGCGTGTGGCGAGCGGGCTTTCGGATCCGCTCTACGTCACCACCCCGGCGGGCGACCCGCGGCTGTTCGTGGTCGAGCAGACGGGCCGGATCCGGATCCTCAAGGCCGGGCGACTCCTCCCCGGCCCGTTCCTCGATCTGACCGACCGGGTGCGCTCAGGCGGCGAGCAGGGACTGCTCAGCGTCGCCTTCCACCCGCGCTACGCCGCGAACGGGTACCTGTACGTCAACTATACCGATCGGCAGGGCCACACCCGGATCGTGCGCTTCACGGTGAGCCGTGACCCGGATCGCGCCGACCCCGCCTCGGCGAAGGAGATCCTCATGATCGAGCAGCCGTTCTCGAACCACAACGGCGGCCTCGTGATGTTCGGCCCCGATGGCATGCTCTACGTCGGGATGGGTGACGGCGGATCTGGGGGCGACCCGTTCGGTCACGGGCAGAATCGGGCCACGCTGCTCGGGAAGATGCTGCGCCTCGACGTGGACCATGGCGATCCGTACGCGGTACCGCCCGACAATCCGTTCGTCGGGCGCGCCGGGATGCGGGGCGAGATCTGGGCCTACGGTCTGCGCAACCCGTGGCGGTTCTGCTTCGATCCGCCGACCGGGCTGCTCTACATCGCCGATGTCGGGCAGAACCGCTGGGAAGAGATCGACATCGCCCCGTCGGACCGGGCCGGGCTCGACTACGGGTGGAACGTCATGGAAGGGAATCACTGCTTCGGCTCGAACGACTGCGACCGGACCGGGCGGGTAACGCCCGTGGTCGAGTACGGACACTCCGACGGGTGTTCGATCACGGGCGGTTTCGTGTACCGGGGCAAGCGTATGCCCGACCTCGTAGGTCATTATTTCTACACCGATTACTGCGATGGCTGGATCCGGAGCTTCAAGTACGAGCGGGGCGTCGTGACCGGCCATCGGGAGTGGCGGAAGCTGGGGCCGGGCAAGGTCACTTCGTTCGGGCAGGATGCGGCGGGCGAGCTCTACCTGTGCTCCTCGGACGGCACGGTCCATCGCCTGGTGCCGGCGCGCGCCCGTGCGCGCCGCGCTCGCTAGACCGGAAGCGGCTGGGCTTCCACCGACCCATCGCGGTCGGCGCCGCTCGGGACACGATCGGGTTCGAGCACCCGAAGCACCATGAGCGTCATGTCGTCGCGGGCCTCCTCGCCGTCCTGGAACTCCCTCAGCGCCACGAGGATCCGATCCGTCACCTCGCGAGCGGACAGGTCATGGGGCAGCCCCTCGACCAGATCGTACAGGCGCGCGTCGCCGTAAAGCTCGCTGTCACGATTCGTCGCCTCGCTGATGCCGTCGGTGTAGAGCACGACCAGGTCTCCCGCGTGGAGGCTGAGCCGCTCTTCCTCGTAGGTACCGCCATCCACGATGCCCAGTACGGTGCCACCGCACTCGAGGAACCGCGGCTTGCAGCCACGACGGATGACGACCGGGAAGTTGTGCCCGGCATTGGAGAACGTCATCTGCAGGGAGTCGTTCTCGAGCCGGGCGACGAAGAAGGTGGCGAACTGGTGGACCGCGGTGGCCCGGTATACCAGCGAGTTGATGTTGCGCAGGATCTCGGCGACCGACACGATCGATCCCGCCTGCGTTCGCAGCGAGGCCTGGAGCATCGAGGAGAGCAGCGCCGCCGGGACGCCCTTGCCGGCGACGTCGGCGATGGCGAGCAGGAACACGCCGTCGCTGGCCGGCACCAGGTCGTAGAAGTCGCCTCCCACCTCCTTCGACTGGATGTTGAGCGCGTGGATGTCGAAGCGCGGCGTGGACGGGAACTCGGAGTGAAGGAACGAGCGCTGGATCTGGCGGGCCAGGCGCAACTCCTCTTCGAATCGGACCACCTGGACCCGCTCGCGCAACAGGAGCGCGTTCTGGAGGGAGATGGACATCTGGCCGGCCAGGCTCGAGAGGAGCGCGACGTCCTCGGAGGTGTACTCCGTGCCGGTGAGCTTCTCGCCCAGCAGCAGCGCGCCCACCGTCTCGCCGCGTGAGTGGAGCGGGAAGATGACCGAGATCCCGAGCCGGCCGACCAGCAGCACGCGGTCGGCGGAGGTGAGCCCCTCCACAGTGTCGGTCATCCGGAAGCTGTCGGCCGCGACCGGCAACCGCAGCAGGATCTCGGGCAGCAGTTGTTCGTCCTGCGCCACGGGCGGCGTCCCGCTGCCCGTGCGCACGATGACGTCGCCCCGGGGCAGCGCCACCAGGTAGGCGGACCGCAGCAACAGGGCCTCGGAGATGGTCCGGATCGAGCGGGACAGGAGGTCCTCGAGCTCGATCGTCGTCTGAAGCTCCCGTCCGAGATTGCGCAGCACGTTGCGATAATCGCCGGGGTCGCGCAGGAGCAGCCGATCGAGAATCTCCTCCAGCCACGAGATCGCCGGCTGGAACACGATCAGCGCCACGATCAGGAACACCGGCTCGATGACGCGCGAGTCCACCCCCGAGATCTGAGTGAGCGCCTGGTTGAGCCTCGTGACCACGGTGAGATAGACCCCGACCAGCGTGGCCGAGGCGATGCCGTAAAGGATGCCCCGTCGTGCGAGAAGCTTCGCATCGAGGAACTTGTGGCGAACCATGGCATACGCGATCGACCCCGAGCCCACGGTGAGCGCGGCGACGGTGAGCGCCGAGCGCGCCCACTCCGAGATACTCACGTTGAGCATGGCCGGGAAGAGCGAGCCCAGGCTGTAGAGCAGCAGGCAGGTGGTGAGGCCCAGCCCGATCGCGCGCAGTTGCTGGCGGAGCCGCCGCGCGCGCATGCGGCGGTAGCTGTTGATGAGCAGCGCGATCGCGGCGATGCCGAACCCCAGGTTGACGAGCGAGAAGAGCGAGCGGTGGATGGCCAGGAACACCTGGAGCGCGAGACTCGCCAGGCCCACCAGCGGCGCCAGCGCCGGCATCGAATCCGGTGGTTTGATCGCGAACGAGGGCGGCGCGAGTGCCAGCAGGAGCGCGACGACGAAGTGGAACGCGTGGGGCGCGTAGACCAGGGTCTCGAAGCTGGGGGCGAATCGCAGCCACGGGATTCCGGCCCCGCGCCGGGTGAAGCGTCGCTCCTCGGGGAACAGGCTGGCGAACAGGAACAGGGTCGGGAAGAAGAACTCCCATAGATAGGAGAAGCTCTGGACCGACCGTTGGGCCGAGCCGCTGGCGACGACGGCGTTCCCCGCCGGGCCGGCGTTCAGGAAGCTCATCGCCGCCAGGATCGAGCCGAACCCGCCGAAGAACAGCATCAGTGCGACGACGCGGTTCAGCCGCTGGCGGGGGTTCTCGCGCAGGATGAGGAGGCCGAGGAGGAAGACCAGTCCTCCGAGACACAGGTTGAGCGTCGCCAGCAGGCGGAACGAGTTCATCGCGGCTTAGGCGGGCTCCGTCCGAGGTCCCGGTACCATCATGGCGGCTCCTCCAGCGCGTCTACGCAGAGCGGGCCGCCGGGTTGTGCCGGGGCGGCCACGCGGCCCGACCGAATGACGGACGCGGCCAGACGCGGTACCGGCGGCTGTCCCATCGTAAGGCCTACGCGGGACGACGACCAGCCCCGGCAGGGACGCGGCCGCCGTGCCGGGCGACCACGGTCGTCCCGATCCCCCCGCGCACGTTGAACCGGCCGATCACCGTCATCCACCGCGGCCGGCAGGCCTTCACCAGGTCATCGAGGATCATGTTGGTGACCTGCTCGAAGAAGTGACCCTCGTCGCGGAAGGACCAGAGGTAGAGCTTCAGGGACTTGAGCTCGATGCACTTCTTGTCGGGGGCATAGACCACGACGATCGTGCCGAAATCGGGCTGCCCGGTCACGGGGCACAGGGCGGTGTACTCGGGGCACTCGTGACGGATGACGTACTCCCGCCGCGGGCTGGGATTGGCGAACGTGACGATCTGGCGCGACGGCCGGCTGGGCATGAGGTCCTCCGTGGGCGCAGGACGGCGAGTGTGGCCGAGCGCGGCGAGGGCGGTCAAGGCGCGGCGCTCCGCTTGACTGATCTCGGGACCTCCACAGTTGGCCACGAGCACCGCGGTCGGGACACCGCATTTCCGCCCCGACCGGCCCCCTGCTATCGTTCCCGCCCTCTATGCGTGTCTTCATCGAGACCTATGGCTGCCAGATGAATGTGGCCGACAGCGAGACCATGGCCGGCGTGCTGGAGCGTGCCGGGATGAGCCTCAGCGACCGGGCCGAGGAGGCGGACGCCATCATCATCAACACCTGCGCGATCCGCGAGCACGCCGAGCAGCGCGTGCTCGGCCGGCTCGGCGACTACGCCCACCTGAAGGCATCGCGGCCGGGGCTGATCGTGGGGGTTGCAGGCTGCATGGCCCAGCACCTGCGCGCACGGCTGCTGGACAAGGCGCGCGTGCTCGACCTCGTGGTCGGGCCGGACGGCTACCGGCGCCTGCCGGAGCTGCTGTTGCGCGCCGCCTCGCAACCGGTGTCGGACGTGCGGCTGGACCGCGACGAGACCTATGGCGACCTCGAGCCGCGCCGCGGCGGCGGCGTGCGCGCGTGGATCACGGCCCAGCGGGGCTGCGACAAGTTCTGCACCTACTGCGTCGTGCCCTACACCCGCGGCCGCGAGCGCAGCCTGCCGCTGGCCGAGTTGATCGCCCAGGTGCGCACGGCAGTCGCGGCCGGCTATCGCGAAGTCGTGTTCCTCGGCCAGACGGTCAACTCGTATCACGACGGCGTGCACGACTTCGCCGACCTGCTGCGGGCGACGGACGCGGTCGAGGGCCTGCTCCGCATCCGCTACACGTCGCCGCATCCCAGCGACATGTCGGAGCGCGTGATCGCGGCGATCGCCGAGTGCGCGAAGGTCTGTCCTCACGTCCACCTGCCGCTCCAGTCGGCTTCGGACCCGATCCTCGCCGCGATGGGGCGCACGTACACCGTCGCCGGGTACCGCGATGTGGTGGCGCGGCTGCGCGACACGATCCCGGGCCTCGCGCTCTCGACCGACATCATCGTCGGCTTCCCGGGCGAATCGGACGAGGATTTCGAACGGACCGCCGCCTACATGCGCGAGGTGCGCTACGACAGCGCGTTCCTCTTCAAGTACTCGGCCCGCCCCGATACGAAAGCCTGGCGTGAGGCGGAGACCGTGAGCGAAGAGGAGAAGGGCCGCAGGCTCGCGCAACTCCTCACCCAGCAGCAGGCCATCTCGGGCTCGCTCCACGACCGGATGATCGGGCGCGAGGTCGAGGTGCTGGTCGAAGGGCCCGCGCGGCGCGAGAAGCGGACCGGCGGACCTTCGCCCTCCGAGCGCGGCGAGGGACAGCTGTTCGGCAAGAGCGCGCACTTCAAGACCGTCGTCTTTGATGACGACGGCACGCCGACCGGATCGCTCCGCCAGGTGCGGATCGTCGGCGCCACGCCCATCACCCTGATCGGCGAGCCGGCGGGGGCGCCGCGGCGCGGGGCGGAGCAGGTTTCTCTCATCGCTTGAGCGGGCTCGTCGCATAAGCGGGCCGGCCGGCCGGCGGTCGCATGGGCGTCCCCCGCCACGAGCCCCGCTCTCACCGCGAGGAAGGCCGGCACGGTCGCCGCGAGGGCGCTGGACGGGAGCCGGGTCCGGTGGCAGATTCCGAGCGATGCGCCACCCACCGCCGGTCGTGCTTGCCGCCCTGCTCATTGTCATCGCCGCTCTCGCCCGACCCGGCACGGCAGCCTCGCCCCCTCCCGCCGCCGGCTATGCGGTCATCGCGCTCCCGGGCCTCGCGCGGCCGGTGCGCATCGTCACCGATCGCTGGGGCATCCCGCACGTTCGCGCCGAGAGCCTCGCCGACCTCTACTTCGCCTGGGGCTTCGTGACCGCCCGCGACCGGCTGTGGCAGCTCGAACACACCCGGCGCGCGGCGAGCGGCACGCTCTGGGAGTGGTTCGGCAACCGATCGCTCACCGCCGATGGCGGCGCCCAACTCTTCCAGCTCCGGGCGCGGGCCGAGCGCATCTGGACCCGCGAGCGGGAGAACCCGGCAGTGCGCGAGCCGCTGGAGCGGTACGCGGCGGGGATCAACGCCTTCATCGGCACGTGCCGCGAGGGCAGATCGCCATGGCCTGCGGAGTTCCTGCGTCTCGGCCGGCGGCCGGCGGAGTGGTCGCCTGAGAATGCGTACCTCGTCCTGCTCGCTCAGGGGATGCTGCTCGATCTGGACCTTCCCGAGCTCGACGAGGCGACCGAGATCCGTGCGCACGGCATGGCGTGGATGGTCGGCCGCCAGCGCTTCGAGCAGGACATGACCGTCCCGAGCATCCCGGACAGTGTCGCCGAGCGGATCTATGGCCGGCCTAAGCGTCCGACACTGCCCGGCACCCCGTGGCCGGATGGCACCAGGACCGGGGCGCTCCTGGACGAGGCGCGCCGGGCCGTCGCGGGATGGCTGTCGCCCGCCACGCGCGATCCGGACGAGCGGGCGAGCAACGTCTTCACGGTCGGCCCGGGGCGCAGCGCGAGCGGCGCGCCGTTGTTCGCGAACGATCCACATCTCTCGCTCGGCGCCCCGTGCCCGCTTCACGTGGTCCATCTCAGCGTGCCCGGGGTCCTCGAGGCCGCCGGCGCGACGGTCCCGGGACTCCCGCTGATCGTGAGCGGCCGCAACGAGCGCGCCGCCTGGGGGCTCACCGCGCTCAGCGCCGATGTCATGGACGTCTATGCCGACACGCTGTCGCGCGACGGTCGCCAGGTGCGCTGGCGGGGCGCGTGGGCCCCGATCGTCGAGGCGCCGTACACCATGCGCTACCGCGTGCTCAACGTGCTGCCGATCCCGCCGCTCGGGCAGAAACGCCGCTACACCCCGCACGGCCCGGTGCTCTCGTACGACAGGAAGAAGGGGCTGGCGCTCAGCGTTCGCTGGGCGGGCGATGACAACGCCGTCACGCTGGCGCGCCTGCTCGGGTTCGAACGCTCGACCAGCGCGGCGGAGTTGTGCGCCGCGGTTCGCACCCAGGTCACCCCGACCCACAACTTCGTCGCGGCCGATCGCGCGGGACACGTCATCTACCAGGTCGCCGGCGCGTTGCCGCGGCGCGGTTTCGAACCGGGACCGGGCGTGCTGCCCGGGGACGGCCGGCACGAATGGCTGGGGCTGATCGCTCCCGACAGTCTCCCCCGCTGGGAGCTCGGGCCCGAGGATTTCGTCGTCAACGGCAACAATCTCCCCGTCGGCCCCCCTTACCCGGAGCCGTTCCATCGCTACCACTTCATGCAGGATCGGGCCGCGCGCATGTCGCAGCGACTGGCCGGGGACCCGGAGATGACGCTCGCCGACATGCGCAGCGTCCAGAACGATCTGTACTCCCGCGGCGCCGCGCGCTTCCTGCCGCTGCTCCTGCGCTGCGCCGATTCGCTCTCCGCTGGCGAGCCGCCACGCACGCGCGCGGCGCTCGACACGCTGCGCGCGTGGGATCTCATCGCGCGTCGCGACCGCGTCGCCCCGACCCTGTTCCGCGCCTGGCTGGGCGCGCTGGTGCGACGCTCGCGTCTCGAGGGCGTGCCCATGCTCGCGGCCGCGGCGCTCGACGGCCGCGCCCCGGAGGCGTTGCGCGGACCGGGGAGCGAGTTGCCGGAGCGCCCGGCGGTGGCGGCGCGCGAGGCGCTCCACATGGCGCTCGTCGCTCTGGAGAACCAACTGGGTCCGGATCTTTCGCGCTGGGCGTGGGGCCGGGCGCACCGCGCGCGCTTCCGACATGCCCTGGCGTGGAAGGACTCGACCCTCATGCCGCCGCCGCTCCCGGCGGACGGAGACCAGAGCACAGTGTCGGTCGGGCGCTCGTCACTTCCCTGGAGCACGGTCTTCACCCACGGACCGGTGTGGCGCCACCTCGTGGACCTGGCGGTCGCCGAGTCCTCGCTGTGCGTGCTGCCGCCCGGCAATGCGGCCGAGGGACCGCACGCGCGCGATCATCTCGCCCTGTGGGCGGGTCACGGGTACGTGCCGCTGTACCTCGACTGGGGTCGGATCGAGGCCGTAGCGAGCGGCGAGTTCCGCCTTGAGCCCGCGGCGCCCGGGCCGGGCAGCGGATCCGGGAAGGGCGGGCGCTAGGTCCTCAGCTCACGCCGTCGCGGCCCGCCTCGCGCGCCCGCGCAGGTAAAGGACCGCACCCAAGGCCACGAGGATCACGCTCGAGCCCGCCACCTTGAGCACGGCGAGGAGCGGACTGCGCGCGTCGGGCGGAGGCAGCAACGCGAGGGCGATCGCGATGGCAGTGGTCGCGAAGCCCAGCAGCCCGAGGGCCACCGCGCACGGCGCCCCACCCGGTGTCCGCCTCACCTCGGGGCCCGCAGGCTCGCGTTGCAGGCGGACGTAGGCGGCGAACATGACGAGATACGGAAGGAAATAGATGATGACCGACATCCCCACCAACAGGTCATAGGCGGCCTTGACCGTCTCACCGGCCTGCCCGAGCACGATGAACACGGAGGTGCCGGCCGCCTGGACGAGCAGCGCCACGACCGGCGTGCCCCAGCGCGGATGGAGCCGGCCGAAGGCGGCGGGCAGGTAGCGGTCGAGCCCGGCGACAAATGGCAACCGCGCGCTGGCCGTGAGCCACGCGCCCACGCCGCCGATGTTGCTGACGGTGAGGAACGTCGCGGCGATCACCCCCGCCGCGGGCAGGCCGATGAGCACGCCGGCGCGGTCGATCGCCTGCCCGAACCCCTGGATCGCGCTGACCTCGGCGCGCGGGAGGGCGACCAGCACGGCCGCGGTCCCGACCACGTAGATGGCCACGATCATCCCTCCGGCGACCAGGATGGCGCGGGGGATCGCGCGCCTCGCGTCGGCGATCTCGCCACCGAGCATGGACGCCGCCTCGAGTCCCGAGAAGGCGAAGGCGATGGTCGACCAGAGCACGAGGTCGCGCAGGCCGGTGGCCGGCGCCATCGCCGCGGGTGAGAACTCGGTCGCGGAGCCGGAGCGCATCCAGACCGCGGCGGCCAGCCCGATCAGCATCACGACCGGCACCCAGGTGGCGATGGCGCCGACGTTGTGAAGCCATTTGCCGACGCCGAGCCCGACCACGTTGAGCCCCAGCGCGATCGCCAGCCCGGTCAGCGAGGCGCCGATGAACCAGGGCGCGCTCTCCGAGAGCGCCGCGCCCCGCGGGCCCGCGATGAGCAGCGCGTTGCCGACCGCGAAGTAGAGCAGGCCCGGGAAGTAGACCAGGTTGCTCACCCAGTACATCCAGCCGGTCATGAAGCCCGCCAGGTCACCGAACGCGCGCCGGGTCCAGACGTAGATGCCGCCCTCGTCGGGGTGGCGCGACGAGAGTTCGATCACGGCAAACTCCATCGGGATGAAGAATGCCGCCAGGGCGATGAGCCAGATCGCGATGGCGCTCGGGCCGGCGGCGGCGGCGGCGGCGATCCAACGTGGACTCACGACGGCGACCACCAGGAACAGCGCGGTGTCGCCGAGGCCCATCGCACGACG
>JBKJXJ010000282.1:0-16012 GCA_046716125.1 Candidatus Eiseniibacteriota bacterium | reverse complement strand
CTCACGATCGATCCGGAACTGCTCAGCGGGGCGAAGGGCGAGCGATTCACCGAGGCCGATCTGGACACGGTGCTCGCCCAGGGCGCCCTATTCCCTGACGGCAGCCACTCGGCGTTCGCCAGCCTGTTCCTCGCGGGCAAGGTGTTGGGATCGCCCAGCATGAACCGGTTGCGGCCCGGGGACTCGAACGACTGGTACTCGCACTTCCACCGCCGGGAGCTTCGTGGTCTGTTCGTCGTTTGCTCCTGGATCAACAGCTGGGACACGAAGGATCACCAGTTTCTCGACATGTTCGTCGAGACTCGTGACAGCCTTGGACACGTCGAACACTACATTCTCGACGCCGGTTCGTCGCTCGGAGCGGCCGCCATCGGACCGAAGGACGTGAGGCGAGGTTACGAGAACATGATCGACCTGGGGTGGACCGCGCGACGCCTCGTGACGCTGGGGTTCGTCGAGGAACCATGGCGCCGGGGACGCCAGAAGACGGGCATCCCCTCGATCGGGAACTTCGAGTCGGAGGTTTACAGACCCGAGAAATTCAAACAGGTGGTCCCGCAGCCGGCGTTCCGCGAGATGACCGACCGGGACGGCTACTGGGGCGCCAAGCTCGTGGCGTCGTTCTCCGACGCGCAGATCGCGGCGGCGGTCGGGGCAGCACACTACGACGATCCGCGGGCCAGCGACTACCTGGTGCGCAACCTCATCGTGCGTCGCGACAAGATCGCGCGGCACTGGTTCGGCCGGGTGGCCCCGCTGGACTTCTTCCGCGTGGAGGACGGTGTGCTGCGCTTTCAAGACCTCGAAGTCGACATCCGGCTGGCGTCTGCCCGCACCTACGAAGTCGAGGTCGAGTCGGCGGGCGGACGCGCACCGGGAGATGCGCGCATCCGCCTGAACAGCGCGGAGCTGCCGCTCAGCAGATTCGAAGGCGGCGCGTCCCGCCTGTCGCTGGAGATCTCGGTCGCCGGCAACCGGGCGAAACCTGTGCAGGTGGAGCTGACGCGGAGGGGCTCGCATTGGACCGTGACTCGAGTGCGGCACGGATGAGGCACCGGATCGCTGCTCCCCATCCGGGCAGACGGCGATCAACGGAGTGCCGCCTCCTCGCGACAGCGTCGGCCATGATCCTGCTCGCCGGCTGCGCCACCATCGGGCGTCTGCAGGATGTGGGACACACCGTGTCCCCGGTGCTGGCCGACAGCACCGCGAAGGGTGTGGCATCGCAGCGTCGTGTACGGACGAGGCTCAGCCCGCTGTTCGGCGACACCCTGATCGGATTGGTGCCCGGCACCGCGGATTCCTCGCGTCGATTCCTGGGGCGCCTGCGCGACGGATACACGGTGGATACGCTGAACATCATCCTGTGCGGCGACAACCGCCCGGGCTACCGTCTCGATCGACTCCGGCCGGAGTTCCAGACCATCCGGCGGGGGCTCTCATTGAATCCGCTCAGGCTGCTGCGTGGGTTGGTCACCATCCCCGTGGCGCTCGTGAAGGGACTGGTTCCCGATCTGGCGCTGGTCCGCGAGGTGCCCTCCTTGATCCGGCGCATGCCGAAGTGGGGCCGCGAGCACCAGGTGATGAGCGCGATGTTGGCGAAGGTCGATTCGCTGCACGCCCGCGGGCAGCTCGTCGCGGCTGTGATCAACACCGGCGATCTCGTCAAGGACGGCCAGAGACCCAAGCACTGGGAGCGGTTCCTGCGGCTGAGCCAGCCGCTCACGTCACGCGCGCCCTACTTCCCCGTCGCCGGCAACCACGAGCGCACCGACACCGAGGACGGGGTCGAGAACTGGCGGACGGCGACCGGCCTGCCGATCGGTGAGGATCGTCTCTATTACTGCTTCGACTCCGCCGACGGGTGGGTGCGATTCATCGCACTGGATTCGAACCCGATCGTGAACGCCGGGAGCCACTGGACGCGTGAGGCCCAGGTCGAGTACTCGGACGAGCAGCTCACGTGGATGGTGGCACGGGTCAAGGAGCACCGTGGGCCGGTGGTGGTCATGATGCACCATCCCCCGTTCTCGGCCGGCTGGCACCGTAACGAGTGGCAGAGGGACTCGGTGCTGATCGCACGACGTTCGCGCATGGTGGCGGCGTTGCATGAGGCCGGGATCTCTGTGATCGCGAGCGGGCACGAGCACGCCTATCAGCGCGCCTTGCTCACCTGGCCGGATGCCGCGCTCGTCACCATCGTCACGGGCGGGGGAGGATCGCCGTTGCACAATATCCCGCCGCCCGCTGAGAGCGCGCGACTGTTCAGCGAATACAAGGTGGCCGGGTCGGTCGTGAAACCCGAGAACGTCTTCACGAGCCGGGTGTTCAACTTCACGGTCTTGCGCATGTGGTTCGGGGGCGGCGACCTCTACACCTATGCGGTCGACAAGAAATCGAACGTCGAGCTGATCGATCGTCTGCAGATCGACCTCAAACGGTACGGCACCCCGAAGATCGATCAGCGCAAGGTGGTCCTCCCGCCGGCCGAAGGACCGGTCGAGCCCGCGAAGCCCGTCGCGAGCATGCCGAATCGACCCGCGGGCGAAAAGGTTGACTCCACGGCGGTGAGCCGGCGGCTCCTCTCGAAAGCGCCGCCGAGCGCGAAACCCAAGAAACCCGTGATCCGCAAGACTGCACGAGACACTGTCGCGGCCCGCACGCCCCGGACATCGGCAGCGGCGCCCGTCACGAGGCGGCCTTGATCACGCAACCCTCGCGCTCCATCGCGCGAAGACGATGGAGGAATGATCATGTCCAGCACCGTTTCCGATAGCGGAAGTGACGTCCGGCCTCCGAGCCAGGCCCCGAAGGGTCTGCTCGACCGCGTTCTCGGCGTCTTTGCCGAGGTGAATGGCGGGGAGGGCCTCACCGCAGTCCTCCTGATGCTGAACATCTTCATCCTGCTTACGGCCTACTACATGTTGAAAGTGATCCGCGAGCCCCTCATCCTGACCACGCCCGGGGGGGCCGAGGTGAAGAGTTACGCCGCGGCTGCGATCGCGGGATTGTTCATCATCCTCGTGCCCCTCTACAGCGCGGTGGCCTCGCGGGTGTCGCGCGTCAAGCTCATCAACGGCGTCACGTTGTTCTTTGCCGCATGCCTCGTCGGGTTCTTCGCGCTCAGCCGGACCGGTGTGCCGATCGGCGTCGCGTTCTTCATCTGGGTCGGGATATTCAACCTGATGGTCATCGCCCAGCTCTGGGCGTTCGCGAATGACGTCTACACCGTGGAGCAGGGCAAACGGTTGTTCGCGATCGTGGGCTTTGGAGCCTCGCTCGGCGCGATCGCCGGCTCGTTCTCCACCGGCCAGCTCGTGAAACTTTGGGGCCCGTACCCGTTCATGCTCGGGGCGTGTGTCCTTCTCATCCTCTGCATGGTGTTGACCAATCTCGTGAACGCCCGCGAAAAGCGCGCTCGCGCGGCGCAGGCCCGCCCGCCTGAAGACCGGGCGGCCGAGCCAGGCGCGCCTGCCGCGAGGGACGCCGCCGCCGAGGACTCCATGCGCGGGCGCAGCGGCTTCGCGCTGGTGTTCCGCGACCCCTACCTGCTCCTCATCGGCTTGCTGATGCTCCTCATCAACTTCGTGAATACCAACGGCGAGTACATCCTGGGCAAACTGGTGCTGGGCGCGTACATCGCGGAACACGGCGCCGCGGCGGTCGCTGATCTGGACGCGAAGAAGGTGATCGGAGAGTTCTACGGCAACTTCCAGACGATGGTCAATGTGATCGCGGCGTTGATCCAGGCGTTCGTCGTCTCGCGCGTGCTGAAGCACTTTGGAGTGCGGGTGGCGCTGCTGGCCCTGCCGGTGGTCGCGCTCATCGGGTACACCGCGATGGCGTTCGTGCCGCTGCTCTCGTTCATCCGCGGCGCCAAGCTGGCGGAGAACTCGCTCGACTACTCCCTGCAGAATACGACTCGGAATGCGCTCTACCTGCCCACCAGCCGCGAGGCGAAGTACAAGGCCAAGCAGGCGAACGATACCTTCTTCGTGCGCTTCGGCGATGTGCTCTCGGCGGGGCTGGTGTTCGCCGGCACGACATGGTGGGGGTTCGCCGCACGAGAGTTCGCGCTCACAAACGTGGTCCTGATCGTCGTCTGGCTGGCACTCGCGGTGGTGATCGGCCGGCTCTTCAAGAAGTTGGCGGGAAGCAACTGACCTGCCCACCGTGGCTTGCGTCGGGAGGGGCGCGATCACGATGCCGGCCCAGGAACTGTGCGGGCCCGGGACCGACCGCGCGCGATCCATCCACGGCGCCACGCACGGGCGTCGGTGCCATTCCCCTCCGCGCGCCCCACGGTTACCATGTCCCCTGCGCCTCGATCGGGGCCTCAGGCTCTCCGCGGTCCATTCCGGAAGGACGGTCGGCAGTTGTCCATCACTCGTGATCCCCCGTTCCGCGCCGCCCAGGGTCAGCCGGGCGGAGCGCGCCCGCGGCTCATCGGCATCGATTCCAGCCCCCTTCACGGCGAGCTCCTCGGCGTCGAGCGCCTCGAAGAGCGGGCCAGGGCGCTGGCCGCGGGCTTTACGCTGGCGCGGAATCCTCGTCGCGGCCCGCCCCATCTGCTGCGACGGCTGTCCGATCACACGCGCGTGCTCCGGACGGCCTACCGCATCCTCGCCGCCGACGTGCGCCGCGGGGAGCCGATCGCTCCCGCCGCCGAGTGGCTGCTCGACAACTTCCACCTGGTGGAAGGCGAGATGCGCGAGATCCGCCATCACCTTCCGAGCCGCTACTACCGCGAGCTTCCGAAACTGGCCATGCGCGAGCTCGCGGGCACGGCGCGCGTCTTCGCCATGGCGGTCGAGCTCCTCCGCTACAGCGACGCGCGACTCGACCCGCAGCGACTGAACCGGTTCATCTACGCCTATCAGACCGTTGCGCCCCTCACCATCGGCGAGCTGTGGGCATGGCCCAGCATGCTCAAGCTTGCGCTGATCGAGCACCTCCGCCGGCTCTCGGACGAGGTGATCGAGAGCCGTGCGGGTCGCCTCGAGGCGGATCGCTGTTTCGCCGACTTCGAAAGCGCCCAGGCCAGCGGCCGCCTGCCCCCCCTCCCGCGGCTCCTCCACGTGGCATTCGTGGACCGGCTGCTCCAGCGCATGCGCGAGTACGGTCCCGGTGCCGCCGGACTGCGCAGGCAGCTCGAGGAACGGCTGGATGCCGCCGACACGACGGTCGAGGACGCCGTGCGGGCCGAGCATCAGCGGCAGGC
Source organism: Candidatus Eiseniibacteriota bacterium (assembly GCA_046716125.1). Lineage (GTDB taxonomy): Bacteria > Eisenbacteria > RBG-16-71-46 > RBG-16-71-46 > RBG-16-71-46 > WS-11. The sequence goes on along the minus strand of JBKJXJ010000282.1, from coordinate 10,791 downwards.
GATGCACCATCTTTCGATGGGCAACTCCATCACCAGCCTGCGGCTCTGCGCGACGTTGGACTGGAACGAGTTCGTCGAGGCCGTCAGCCTGATCGAACAGGTCCTGCAGCGGGATCCGCCCGGTGTCTACGGCCGCATGGAGTTCAAGAGCCGCGACCGATATCGCCACGCGGTGGAGGGCCTGGCGGACCCGACCGGCGAGGCGCAGGTCCGGGTCGCGCTGCGTGCCATCGAGAGCGCGCGGCAGGCGGCCGAGCGACTGGGCGCCGACGCGCGATCCGCACACGTCGGCTATCACCTGATCGGGACCGGTCGGCGGGAGCTGGAAAGCGATGTGGCGCACCACCCGCCGCCGTCACGACGATTGAAACGCCTGGCGCTCGCACACGCCACGCCACTCTACCTGGGATCGATCACCCTGCTCACCGCGGTCGGGGTGGCGTCCGCGGTGGCCGCGGCGAGTGCCGCCCAGGCGCCGGACTGGATGCTGGGCTGGGTGGCGGCGCTGGCTCTGATCCCCGCCGCCGAGCTGGCCGTTGCGTTCATGAACCGGGCCGTGCACCGGCTGGTACGCCCGCAGCCCCTGCCGCGCCTCGATCTGCGCGGGGGCGTGCCCGAGCACGCACGCACCATGGTGATCGTGCCCACCCTCATCTCCTCTGCCGATGGCGCCAGGTCGCTGGTCGAGCACCTCGAGGTGCTGGCGCTCGGCAACCTGGATTCGCATATCCACTTCGCCTTGCTCACGGACTTCCCGGATGCGGCCGCCGAGGGTCTGGCCGGCGAGGAGGAGGTGCTCGCGACGGCGGTCGCGGGGATCGAGGGGCTCAATGCGCGGTATGCGCCCGACACGGCCGACCGCTTCCATCTCTTCCACCGCGCGCGGCGCTGGAACGCGAGCGAGGGCGTGTGGATGGGCTGGGAACGCAAGCGCGGCAAGATCGAGGAGTTCAATCGGCTGCTGCGAGGCGCCACCGACACGAGCTTCACCGTCCATGTCGGCACCCCGGAGATCCTGCAGCAGGTCCGCTATTGCATCACCCTCGACAGTGACACGCGTCTGCCGCGCGATACCGCGCGACAGCTGATCGGCGTGATCGAGCACCCGCTCAATCGCCCGCGATTCGATCCTCGACTGAGACGCGTGGTCGAGGGATACGGCATCCTCCAGCCGAGGGTCAGCGTCACGATGGCGAGCGCAGCCGGGTCGCTCTTTGCGCGCACCTACGCCGGACACACCGGCATCGATCCTTACACCACCGCCGTGTCGGACACCTATCAGGACCTGTTCGCCGAAGGCATCTTCGCGGGCAAGGGGCTGTACGACGTCGATGCCTTCATGGCCGCGCTCGAGGGTCGCGTGGCGGAGAATGCCATGCTCTCGCACGACCTGTTCGAGGGCCTGTTCGCGCGCTGCGCGCTGGTCTCGGACATCGAGGTTGTGGACGACTTCCCCTCCAGCGTGCTGGCGCACGCCCATCGCCAGCACCGCTGGGTGCGCGGGGACTGGCAGATCCTGTACTGCCTGATCCCGGTGGCGCCCACGCGGCACGGTTTCGAACGCACGCAACTGCCGCTCATCAGCCGCTGGAAGGTCCTCGACAACCTGCGCCGCAGCCTGCTCGCCCCGGCGCTCGTGGCGGCGCTGGCTTCGGCGTGGACGTGGCTTCCGGGCTCACCGCTCGCCTGGACGGTCGCGGCGCTCGCCGTGCTCGGCTTCCCGCTGCTTCCGCCGCTGGTGCACTTCCTGGGCGGCGCCCGTCCCCAGCAACCGTTGGGCGTCTTTCTGAACGACGTCTGGGCGGAGCTGCGGACGGCCGGAGCACAGGTGCTGCTCCAGGTCGTCCTGCTCCCCTACCACGCTTTCGAGATGTTGCACGCGATCGCGCTGTCGCTCGTCCGGATGGTCATCACGCAGCGCCGGCTGCTCGAGTGGGAGACCGCCGCCGCGACCGCAGCGCGCGCGGCGGGGTTGCTGGCGCGTCAGGGCCCGCGCGTCTTCATCGCCGAGATCTGGGCCGGTCCGGCGGCGGCCCTCCTCCTGCTGCTGGGCGTGATGCCGCTCCGGGCCAGCGCGTTGCCGGTGGCGCTGCCGTTCCTGGCGGCATGGCTCGCCTCGCCGCTCGTCGCCTGGTGGCTCAGCCGCCCGGTGGTGCCGCGGCGTCTCGCGCTGAGCGCCGAGGACGCGGATCAGTTGCGCCGCATCGCGCGCCGGACCTGGCACTACTTCGAGCGGTTCAACACGGCGCACGATCACTGGCTGACTCCCGACAACGTGCAGGAACTCCCCGAGCTGCGCATCGCGCACCGCACGTCGCCGACCAATATCGGCATGGACCTGCTCTCGTCGCTCGCCGCGCACGACCTCGGTTACCTCGGGACCACCGCGCTCCTCGACCGGATCGAGAACACCCTCGCGACCGTCGAGGCGCTGGAGTGCCACGAGGGTCACCTGCTGAACTGGTACGACACCGTGAGCCTCGCCCCGCTGTTGCCTCGCTATGTCTCGACCGTGGACAGCGGCAATCTGGCCGGCGCGTTGATGACCCTGGCCGCCGGACTGCGTGAGCTGACCGTGGATGCGGATCCGGAGGTCCGGTCATGCGCCGGCGCCGCCGATACCGCCGCGGTGCTCGCCGAGCTGCTGCGGGCGGTGGCGACCCGGGCGCATGCGGCGACCCCGTTGCGCGCGAGTTGCACCCTCGCCCAGCGCGAGTTGGATGCCTTGCGCGCGATCCTCGGCGACGATGGGCCGGCGCGCCAACGGCTCGAGGCCGCATCGCATCGCGCCGAGGAGCTGCGCGACGCGCTCAGGCAGGTGGCGACCTCCGCACCCACGAGCCCTGAACTCGAGGAGATCGCCGAGTGGGGCCTCCTGCTCGATCGGGCGCTCGACGGGGCGCTCCTCCAGTCGCCCGGCGACGTGGCCGGAGCGTCGGCGCCCGGTGAACGGGTCCGGGATCTGGCCCGCCGTTGCGACGACCTGGCCGACGCCATGAACTGGGCGTTCCTCTACGACCGGGCGCGCGGGGCCTTTTCGATCGGGTTCCGGCTTGCGGACGCCGAGGGACCGGGCCGCCTTGATGCCTCGTACTACGACCTGCTGGCGTCCGAGGCCCGGCTTGCGAGCTTCATCGCCATCGCCCGCGGCGACGTGCCGCAGGAGCACTGGTTCCGGCTCTCGCGCGCGCTGGTGAGCGTCGAAGGCACCACCACCCTCGTCTCATGGAGCGGCTCGATGTTCGAGTACCTGATGCCGCTGTTGATCCTGCGCAGCCATCCCGAGACCCTGCTCGAGAGCACCTGCCGCGCGGTCGTGCGGGCGCAGATCCTCCATGGCCGGCGCCACCATGTGCCGTGGGGGATCTCGGAATCGGCCTTCGACTCGGTGGACCCGCACGGCATCTACCAGTACAAGGCATTCGGCGTCCCCGGCCTCGGCCTCAAGCGTGGACTGGCCGAGGATCTGGTCATCGCGCCCTACGCCACCGCGCTCGCCGCACTGGTCGATCCCACATCCGCCGCGGCCAACTTCCGCCGCCTCGCCCGTGAGGGGGCCGCGGGACGATTCGGCTTCCAGGAGGCGCTCGATTACACGCAGCGCAAGGGCCCGGTCCCCGAGGGCGAGGCCGAGCCCGAGCACGCCCGCGTCCACGGCGTGCACGCCTACTTCGCCCATCATCAGGGGATGAGCCTGGTCTCACTCGCGAACGCCGTGCTTGGCGCCTCGATGGTGCGCCGCTTCCATTCGGATCCTCGCGTGCAGGCCACGGAACCCCTGCTCCAGGAGCGGGTGCCGCGTTACGTGCCCGTGACCCGTCCGCGTCCGGTCGAGTCCACGCGGGTCGAGCCGTTGATGCCCGTGCTGTCGCCGAGGCGGTTCAGCTCGCCCCACACGCTCTATCCGAGCGCCCACTTCCTGTCGAACGGCCAGTACACCGCGGTGGTCACCAACGCCGGGGGCGGGGCGAGCACCTGGCGCGGGCGTGCCGTGACGCGCCAGCGCGACGACCCGACCTGCGACCCCGGCGGCCAGTTCATCTACCTCAGGGACGTGCGGAGCGGCCTCATCTGGTCGGCGGCCCACCAGCCGGTGTGCCGCGAGCCCGAACGCTACCGCGTGACCTACCGTGCGGACGCCGCCCTCTACGCGCGCAGGGACGACGGGATCGAGACCCGGCTCGAGGTCACGGTCTCCCCCGAGGACGACGTCGAGGTGCGTCGCGTGTCGCTGGTCAATCACACCGATCTCCTGCGCGAGATCGAGGTGACGAGCCTGGTCGAGATCGTGCTTGCGCCGCACGCCGAGGACCTCGCCCACCCCGCGTTCCTCAAGCTCTTCCTCGAGACCGAATACCGCCCCGAGTGCACGGCCCTGTTGTGCGGCCGCCGCCCGCGCTCGCCCGACGAGCAGACGCCGTGGGCGGTGCACGTGGTGAGCGCCGAGGGCGGGGTCCATGGCGCCATCGAGTGGGAGACCGACCGCAAGCGATTCCTCGGCCGGGGCCGCACGCCTGAGGATCCCGTCGCGCTCGACGGCCGGGCGCTCTCCGGGACCACGGGAGCGGTGCTCGATCCGGTGCTGAGCCTGCGGCGTCGCGTGCGCATCGCCCCCGGGGGCCAGGTGCGGCTGGCCTTCGCGACCGGTGTGGCCGCGAGCCACGCTGCGGCTCTGGCCCTGGCCGAGAAATACGACGACCCCACTTCGGCCGCCCGCACCTTCGCGCTCGCGACCACCCAGACCCAGCTGCTGCTGCGTCACCTCGGCATCTCGACCGACGAGGCCCAGCTCTACGACCGGCTCGCCTCGCACGTGCTGTGGACCGACGCCGCGCTCCGTGCCGCTCCCGCGCTGCTCGCGGCCAATACCCTCGGACAGAGCGGACTCTGGGCTCACGGCGTTTCCGGCGATCTGCCGATCCTGGTCGTGCGCGTGGTCGAAGAGGGGGATCTCGGCCTGGTGCGCCAGGCCCTGCGCGCGCAGGAATACTGGCGGCTCAAGGGCCTCAGCGCCGACGTCGTCATCCTCAACGAGCATCCGGTGAGCTACCTGGACGAGATGCACGAACAGCTCGAAGGACTGCTCGAGAAGGGTCCATGGGCCGCGTGGAGACAGCGCCCGGGTGGCGTGTTCCTGCTGCGCGGCGACGGCATGCCGGACGCCGAGCGCACCGTCCTGCTGTCGGCCGCCCGTGCGGTGCTGAGTGGGGAGCGCGGCGAACTCGCCGATCAGCTCGGCCTGCCCTACCCCGAGCCGAGCTGGCCGGAGCCGCTGGTGGCTCGCCGGCCGGCCGAAGGCACGGGGAAAAGCGATGCCGCCGCGGAGGTCGCGTCCCCACCGCTCACGCTCGGGAACGGACTCGGCGGCTTCACCGCCGGCGGGCGCGAATACGCGATCGTGTTGCCGGGCGACGCCGACACGCCGCAGCCATGGGTCAACGTGATTGCGAATCCGCGCTTCGGCACCGTGGTCGGCGCCACCGGCGCGGCCTGGACCTGGGCGGGGAACAGCCGCGAGAACCGCCTGACACCGTTCGGCAACGACCCGGTGAGCGAGTTCAGCGGCGAGGCGGTTTATCTGCGTGACGAGGAGAGTGGAAGCACCTGGGGCGCGACCCCGGGCCCGTTGTCACGCTCGCGCTCGAGCGGCCGGTGGGTCACGCGTCACTGCGCGGGCGTCACGCGCTTCGCCCACCGCGACCACGGGGTGACGTGCGAGATGGCGGTGTTCGTGCACACCGATGCGCCGGTCAAGTTCTCCCACCTCTCGCTCACCAATCACTCCGCGCGCCCGCGGCGACTGAGCGTGTTCGCCTACAACGAATGGGCACTGTGCCCGCCCCGCGCAGGCGACCAGCGCTTCGTGATCACGGAGCGGGACGGGCAGACCGGCGCCGTGCTGGCGCGCAATCCCTACAACGCCGACTTCACCGGACGCGTGGCGTTCGCGCACGCGAGCCGGACCCCCGCTTCGGCGACCGGCGACCGGCTCGAGTTCCTGGGGCGGAATGGTTCGCTGCGGCGCCCGGCGGCGCTGGGACGGGAGTCGCTGGGGGGGCGTTTCGGCGCCGGGCTCGACGCTTGCGCAGCGCTCCAGATCCTCATCGATCTCGAGCCCGGCGAGACGCGTGACGTGGTGCTGCTGCTGGGCCAGGGCGGGACGCGGGACCACGCGCTCGAGCTGGTGGGCCGATTCGGAAGCGTCGAAGCGGCGCAGTCGGCGCTGGCGGACGTGGAGCGTCACTGGGACTCGCTGCTGGGCACCGTGCAGATCGAGACCCCGGACGATTCGTTCGACCTGATCATGAATCGCTGGCTGCTCTACCAGTCTGTGAGCTCGCGACTGTGGGGACGTACCGGATTCTCCCAGCCGGGCGGCGCCTACGGCTTCCGCGACCAGCTGCAGGATGTGATGGCGCTCGGGTTCGCGCGGCCGGAACTGTTCCGCGAGCACCTGCTGCGCTGCGCCGCGCGCCAGTTCGTCGAGGGGGACGTGCAGCACTGGTGGCACGGACACACCGGTCGGGGCGTGCGCACCCGCTGCTCCGATGACCTGCTGTGGCTGCCGTACGCGGTGGGCCAGTACGTGAAGTTCACCGGCGACCATGCGGTGCTGGATGTCCCGGTGCCGTTCCTGGATGGGCCCGCGCTTCAACCCGACGAGCTGGAGGCCTACGGACAACCCGCGGCCGCGGGAGAGCAAGGGACCCTGTACGAGCACTGCGTCCGCGCCATCGAGCGCCAGCTCGCCGTCGGCGCGCACGGGCTTCCCCTGATCGGCAGCGGGGACTGGAACGACGGCATGAACCGGGTCGGGCACAAGGGCCGCGGCGAGAGCGTGTGGCTGGGCTGGTTCCTGTCGAAGATCCTGCACGATTTCGCCGCGCTGGTAAGGGTGCGCGGGGACACGGGGCGCGTCACCCGCTGGCGCGCTGAGCGCGAGCGGATGGGCACGATGCTCGAGCAGGCATGGGACGGGGACTGGTATCGCCGCGCCTACTTCGACGATGGCACGCCGCTCGGCTCCGCCCAGGCTCAGGAATGTCGAATCGATGCGGTGTCGCAGAGCTGGGCCGTGCTCTCGGGCGCCGCGCGGCCGGGCCGGGCCGAACGCGCCATGGACGCGGTCCGCATGCAGCTGGTCCGGCGCGACGCCGGTGTCATCCAGTTGCTCGCGCCCCCGTTCGATCTGACGACGCTCGACCCCGGATACATCAGAGGCTACGTGCCGGGCGTGCGCGAGAACGGCGGGCAGTACACCCACGCCGCGATCTGGACGGTCATGGCGATCGCGCACCTGGGAAGCGGTGACGAGGCGGTCGAGTTGTTCCACATGCTGAATCCGATCAATCACACGCGGACGCCGGCCGACGTCGGTCGCTACCAGGTGGAGCCCTACGTCGTGGCGGCGGATGTCTATACCCACCCCGGGCACATCGGCCGGGGCGGCTGGACCTGGTACACCGGCTCGGCGGCCTGGATGTACCGCCTGGGGCTCGAGTCGATCCTCGGACTCAGACGCCGGGGCCGCAGTTTCTCCGTCGCGCCGTGCATCCCCGGATCGTGGAACGGGTTCGTCGTGCGCTGGCGCCATGGGGGGAGTCTCTACGAGATCACCGTCGAGAATCCGGGCAGCCGGAACCGGGGCGTGGCGGAGGCGGTGCTGGACGGGGTTCGAGTGGAGCCGCAGGCGGTCCCGCTGGTGGATGACGGGGCGGTGCACCGGCTGCGCGTGGTGATGGGCGAACCCCGGGCGAGGACCTCCCCGCCGCCTGCGTCCGAACCTACGGTTTCATTGGGGAATACGCCGAATCGCTGAGCGACGCTGAACTCCCGGCGATTTCACTGGCTATTTCCGGCGGGTTGCCCCATACTGCCGTCGTCTTCGGTTGCCTGTGGATGTGTGTCTGACGTTCAGATTCCGCCAGAGACCCTCTGGCGGCTTTTTTGTGGGTCGGCCCGCCCCGCTCGATCGAAGCAACGGTCATGGAGACCGGACGCCGCCGCGGCGTGATTTGCGGCAAGTGCGGGCTTTCGGGCCCGGATACAACAGGAGTTGCAAGTGGCTAGTGGCACCGTGAAGTGGTTCAACGAGGCGAAGGGCTTTGGTTTCATCTCCCAGCCGGAGGGCGAGGATGTATTCGTCCATTTCTCGGCGATCTCAGGCGAGGGTTTCAAGACGCTCGCCGAGGGTGAGGCGCTCGAGTTCGACGTGACGCGCGGCCCGAAGGAGCTGCAGGCGGCGAACGTTCGCAAGGCCTAGTTCGCACGAGGTACCACCTCGCGCAGCAGGGGCGGTGTCCGCGAGGACACCGCCCTTCGCGTTTTCCGGCGGTCGGGTCGCGGCGGAGCGCCCTTATCGACTCTTCGGGCATTTGTCCGGTGAGTGATTTCTGGCCACCCGGCGAGGATAGTCCATGCGACGGGATCCGCGGGCGCGTTTCAGCCCGCGGCACGGACCGGCCCGCCCCCCCGCCCTTCGAGCAGCTGGATCTGCCAGCGCTCCCGCCCCTCGGGCAGGAGTGGCCGCATCGCCAGCCGCCCGGTGGGTCCGATCGAGCGCTCGAGGAACCTGAGCTCGCGGAGATTCGCGAGCACCTGCGGGTCGGGCGCGACTTCGATGCCCGCGCCGCGGGCGAGCAGCAGTCCCTTGACGCGCAGCGCCAGCTCGAGGCGGATCTCGAGCAGACACAGCATGTCGGCCACGGTCGCCCCCTGAAACCGGCTCCGGAGCGACTCCAGATACTCGCCCGCCGGAGTAAGGACGATCGCTCCGGTGTGGATCAGCTCCAGCAGATCGGCGTCACGGTCGAGCCCGTGTCCGACCCACGCGCGGGTCGCGCGCTCGCTCGCTTCGAACGCGACCAGCATGATGAGTGGCGCCATGAGCAGCACGAGCGCGGTCGAGACGAGGGGATTCAGCGCCAGATGGTTGTAAGCCGAGTGGATGGCGATCGCGAGCACGAGCCCGGGCAGGGCGGCGACGCCCCGATGCGCGGGGCGCCGATCCGCGAGCGCCTTGCCGACGATCCCCACGATCGCCGTGGTCGAGCCGTGGAGCACGGCGGTGCCGAGGCCGCGCAGCACCCAGAGCCAGGGATTCGGCTCGCCCAGGGCGTGCGCGTACCAGGCGTTCTCGACCAGCGCGAACCCCGCGCCCGCCGCGAACCCGTGGACCGCCGCGTCCACGAGGAATCCGACCCGCGCCCGCTCGATCAGCGCGATGACGAGCGCCGCCTTGAGCGCCTCCTCGATCGCGGGCGCGGCGTAGCGGCGGAGCAGCAGCGGGTCGAGGGCGGCCCGATCGAGCAGCGCGGAGTTGATGGCGTAGGCGATCACGGCGGCCAGCGCCCCCCACGCGATCGAGGTCGCCACCTGGCGGCGGCTCAGCAGCCGGTAGCTATCCATCGCCAGGAGCCCGAGCAGGAACAGAACGACCGGCAGGAATCCGACCGCCAGCGAGAGCGGGCTCATCACAGGATCTTGAGCGACACCATCCACTCGTCGGTGGGCGCCGTCCCGCGCTCGAACGCCCGCGCCCAGCCTCCCGAGAGCGTGAGCGGCTGCTGGGTCAGGAGCTGGATGCGCAGATCCGCCTGCGCGCCGACATCACCCAGCCTGCGCCGCCACTCCGGGCGGTCGGGATTGACCACCAGCCCGCCGCCGAAGAGAGAGAGACGCAGCCAGCTCGCGTAGAGCGCGGGCACGCCCAGGCGCCGGAAGCGCACCGGCGGCAGGTTGAGATCCAGGGTCGCCTTGCCGTACCGCGTGCCCGCCACGGCGTTGATCTCGGCTCCCGGGAAGCTGGTGCTCTGGCGGTAGCGCTTGACGTCGAGACGGTCCACGTAATTGTTGCCGAACCCGCCGAAGAACACGTTGGCGAAGGGCTCGGCGCGGTTGCCGTCGCCGAGGCCGGCCGCGGTGCGCACCCAGAGCGAGCTGTTGCCGAGCGGGAGCGGCGTCCCCACGTCCCCGGTCGCTTCGAGGAACGGATACGCGGACCAGTGCGTTTCGGTCCCCTGCACCGTGCGCACGGCGTTGGCCGAAGTCGAGAGCGACCACTGCCAGCCCTTCTCGGCGTCCACGGCCCCCAGCGAGGAGCGCAGGTTCTTCCCGGTGAACTGCACCGCGGGGACGACGACGTTGTCCACGCTGGGCGCGGCGGCGACGTTCTGATAGTCGGGGACGCGCTCGAGCCCGGTGAAGGCGCTGACCCCCGCGACCAGCTCGACGGTGCGGGGCAGATCGCGCACCAGTGTGCGCGACCAGCTGAGCCCGCTTTCCCAGCCCTTGAGGCTGGTCTTCGTGGGCCCGAAGAAGTCGTAGAACGACGCGCGATTCCAGCGCAGCCGCGCCTTGAGCCGGCGATGCTCGACGCTGGCGGCCACGTGCCAGCGCTCGTCCGAGGCGAGCGAGCGCTCCGGCGAGTATGTGGCCGAGAGCGACATCCGCCAGGTGGCGAGCGGGTCGTCGGTCGTCAGGAACGCTCCGAACGCGGGATGTTCCTTGTACGCCTCGACGATCGGCACGATCGAGTTCAGGCGCAGGTTCCCGAGCGCGCGATAGGGCCGTTCGCTGGTGCCCAGCGAGTCGAGCGCGATGCTCGCCGGGGAGGGCGTCTTCCAGGTCTCGAGCACGGGGTGTCGGGCCACGGTCTCCGCGCCGAGGAAGGTGATCGCGCTCACGTCCTCCAGCGGGCGACCCTCGATCGCGGCGGGAACGAATCCACCCCCCGCGTATCGAAACACGATGAGCGAATCACCGCCCAGCGGGATCGGGCGGCAGAACCCG
>JBKJXJ010000281.1:0-16456 GCA_046716125.1 Candidatus Eiseniibacteriota bacterium | reverse complement strand
GCCACTTCCATCACGCCTGGGAGCGCCGCGAGGGCGAGCGCTCGTTCTTCATGCTGGGGGACTGGATCGAGAGCTTCACGTACGTGGTGTTGAAGGATGGCCGCTTCACCCTCGAGACCTGGCCCGCGACCTGAGCGACAGGCTCCCGACGGCCGTGGCCCGGGGGTCCCCCGACGACGTGGCGCCTTTTATGAGGACCCCGCGAGGAGGGGGAACCCCCGGGCCACGGCCGTCGTGCGCCCGATCGACTCAGAATCCCGCGGTGAACGAGACCCGGTGGGTGTCGCCGAGGTCGAGCCGGCCGGCCACGAACGCGTAATCGAGGCGGAGCGAAGTCATGGAGTAACCCACCCCCGCGCTGAGCCGTGAGGCGTCGTCATTCACGCGCGCGCCCAGGCGAAGGGCCGCCCCCGAAGGATGGCTCAGCTCGCCGCCCAGCATGGCCACGGCCGCCCGGCCGCGCGTGAGCCGGGTCTCGAGGCCGGCGGCCAGCGTGGCCGCGCCGATCAGCCCCCAGCGATACGCCGCACCCGCCTGGACCGCCATGGGCAGCGGGACCGGCTGGCCCGGTCCGTCCGGGAACGTGAAGTCGGCGTCGGGACCGACGTTGTCCACCATCAGGCCGAGTCGGAGCGCCGGCCGTTCGGGGGACTGCCAGGTGGCGCCCGCACCGAGGGCGTAGGTCCCGGTCGAGAGTTCCGCGATCCGCTCGCGGATGATCCGCGCCGACCCTCCCACACGAAACCCCCCGGCGAGCGCGCGTCCGTAGGCGAGCCCGAACGCGAGATCGTGTCCCCCGAACGTCCCGGTCTGATTTCCCAGTTCGTCGCGGGCGACGATCGGCTCGGAGTAGAAGGCGCGGAGGGAGGCGGAGACCCCGCCTCCCAGCCAGCGACCCGCGACCGCGAACTGGTCGTGGCGGAAGTGCTGGAACGTCTCGACGTGAGCCCCGGTGATCTCGATGCGATCGAGCGCGGCGAGGCCCGCGGGATTCCAGAAGCTCGCCTCGGCCCCCTCGCCGAGCGCGGCGAACGCGCCGCCGAGAGCGGACGCGCGCGCACCGGCCGGGACCTCGAGGAACGCGAAGCCCGTGGGGTCCCCAGCGGCCGGGGAGACGGCCGAGGACGCGGCCAGGACGGCGAGCAGCGCGAGGGTCGCGGCGTGGAGCGGTCGGCGCATGAACGATCCTAAGGATGAAGGTTTAGCGCGGCCTAAGTCTCCCCGACCGCGCCCTGGACTCCGTTGCGCACCGAGCTTAGCAGGTCACGACACGTGTCGCCGCTGCCCGTGCGGGGCGCTCAGTTCTTGCCCCGTGGCCCACCGCGGGCCCGGTCGGCGCCCTCGGGGGCGCGACGCGAGTCGTTTCCTCGAGCTTCGCGGTGGGTGTCGCGCGGCCTCTCGGCCGCAGGTGGATCGGGCCGCTTCTCGTCCCGCCGGGTCTCCTCCTGCCGCGGCTTCTCCTGGCGTGGCGCGTCCTCGCGACGTGGCGCCACGTATGGCGCCTCCTCGCGTGGCCGATCCCCGCGTGGCGCCCGCTCCCCGCGTGGCATCGGAGCCCTGCCACGGTCGCGAACATCCTCCGACGGCGCCGGTCTCGATCCCCGGCCGCCCTCGCGTTTGCCGCCGATGTCGCGGCCCGGCAACCGGTCGGCCCCCGGCCGGCGGTCGGTCCCGTTCATCCGGCGTCCCGACGTGCCCTCCTCGCGCGGCTCGTTCTCGCGCGGACGGACTTCCTGGCCGCGCCCGACGATCATCCGTGGCCTGAATCCCTCACGACCCTTGCGCACATCGCTGACCACGAATCCCGGGGGCGCGGACTTGCCGTCCCTCCACGTGGTGCGGTTCGGGAACTTCGAGGGCGGGACGTAGCCCGCGGGGGGGTTGGTCTTGTACCGGACCAGGTTGTTCCCCCAGAGCGTTCTCCAGTGCCGCCACCCGTCCCAGGAGGAGAACCAGGTGCCGCTCCCCTGCCAGGGGCGGTAGTGGGGCGGGCAGTCGGGCCGGACGATGTAGTAGTAGTACGGCACCGAGCCGAACCAGTAGCCCGGGCCCCAGCCCCAGCTCCAGTTGACGCGGAAATCGAACACGCTGCAGTTCGTGTAGTAGGGGTCGAATCCCGACCACCACGCCCAGCGTCCGGGCCGGTGGCAGTCGTAGCAGAGGTAGCGCGGATAGCGTACCTCGTTGTGGACGTAGTAGGTCGCGTAGCCGGTCGCGAAGGCATCCGGATCGTCGCCCTTGTCGAGCACGCGGCGGCGGATCCTCTCCATCGCCACGAACGGGTCGCCGACGATCCGCCCCTCGGAGGTGATGCCCTCCTCGTCATCGCGCATCCCCTCGTAGCCCACCTGCTCGGCGTGCAGGTCGTAGGGACGCAGGTACCACGGCAGCTCGAGGAACCGGTCGCGGGATACGATCGCGACCACGTAGCACTGCCCCACCGGCCCCTTCTCGACGACCAGCTCGACGTTCGCCCGCTCGGGCGGGACCGTGTAGGTGCGACGTCCTTCGACGAACCCGTTGCCTCCCTGATAGGGATAGAGCAGCCGCACGTATCCCTCGGCGTCGATCTCGTAGACCAGAAGATAGGCGTCCGTCGAAGCGCGCGCGCGCACCTCCAGGTCATCACCCGGCTGGTAGACGGCATCGTCGCCACGGTCGGTCCAGACCTCGACGTCCAGCCCGCGCGCGCCCACGGCCGCCGGCGCCATCACCAGCAGCCCTAAGGCCGCCAGCCCCGACCACCATCTCCCGTTCATGACACGCCTCCAGGCAAGGTGAGACGCGACGGTTTGTCGCGGGGGCCCTTGCGCTTCTCGCCCTTTCGTTCCTTCCTGTTACCCGGCTCCTTCGCGTCCTTCTCCCGAACCTTGCGCCCCCGGACCTGTTTGGTTTCGGACGGGGTGCCCGGCTTGACCCCCTGACGCCACGATTCATAGTCCCGCGGGTCGCGATAGCGTTCCGCCGACCGGTAGCCCTGCTTGTAGCGGTAGTCTCCGTAGTCGGGGTGGGCTTCCTTGATCCGCACGTAGCGGTCCCGGTAGACGATCATCGCCCGCGGGTGGTCCGCCCAGCGGTAACGGAATCCCTGTCCGTCGCAGTAGTCGTAGTACGGGTCGAAGTAGCGGTAACCATGGCAGTCGTAGCAGAAGTAGGACGCGTCCGGCCGCGAGGAGGCGCTATAGCGCGCCTGGGACACCATCAGCGAGCGGTAGCCATACCCGCACCCGGCGAAGGCGAGAAGCCCGGTGGCGATCCCGATCCATCCCGTCCAGCGCATCGCTCCACCTCATGGAATCCAGGTGATGGGCCGCCGTCCCGCGGCCGCTTCACGCACCGGCCGCGCCCTCAGCTCGCGGTTCTGGCGATCCACCTGGTACGCCCAGTCGAACTCGATCCGCGGCGGCCCTGTGGACTGGGCGAGCACCCGGGTGACCCGGAACTTCGCGTAGTGATCGTCGCGCGTCCAGACGACGTAGCAGTGGCCCAGGATCAGCTCGACCGAGCCGGTCGGAGACCAGCCCGTGCTCGGCGCAAAGTCTACGGCATCCAGGCTCGACGCGTACCCGGCATCCTGGATGTCGGTGGCATTGTCGGGCACGAACATGCGCAGGGTCGTTCCGTTGTCGCCGTAGAACATGTCGGCGGTAGGATCGTCGAAGGCCCTTACCTGGGCGGCGGAGAGGTCCCAGCCGGAGGCGGCGGGGCTCGCAAGATAGCTCGACAGCCGCGCCCCGAATCCCTCCGGTCGCGGCGTGTCGAAGACCGTCTCATACGACAGGGCGCTCTCGTTCCCGGCGTAGTCGTAGGCGGCCACCGCGAAGTAGCGCGTGACCCCGTTCGTGAGCCCGGTGGCGGTGAAACTCGTCTCGCCCGTGCTCCCGATCCGCTCGTACGGACAGCCGGAGCCGGTCTCGCAGGGCGACTCGTAGATCCGGTAGCCGGCGACGTCGGGCTCGGTGTTCTCGAGCCAGCTCAGATAGGCCGTGTGGTCGCCGGTCACGCTGCGGAGACCGCGCGGAGCGGCGGGCGGCGACGGGTCGCGGGGACCGATCACCTCGTCGCGGCAGCCGCTGAGGACCGCGACCGAGGCCAGCAGGATGATCATGATGCGGCGCATGGGACACCTCCTTATCGAGGCCCGGTCGGAGGGCCGCCGGGTCGTACTCAGCTCATAAGGTGGTGAACCGCAAGCGATGTGCCATCCGCCGGTTGCGCCGGGAAGGCGGAGGCTGTGCTCGTCCTACTGATTGGGACTCAACGGATTGAGCAACCGAAGCGAGGGGCGCAGTTTGGGCGGCCGGGTCGGCGGGGGTGTGCGGCGCGGACTCAGGTGTGCGGCCGCCGCAACAGGGCCTGCTCCGGCCAGGGGGTCCAGGGGGAAAAAACGAAGACACCGGCCAAATGACTCGCGGCCAAAGCCGGAACATCCCCCAGTGCTTGGCTGAGCCGCGATTGACCGGTGTCTTCTATCCCTGCGACATCCTTAGAGAGCGGATCCGGTGACCAAGCTGTGCTGGACAAGGCTGTGGATGCTGGCGTCACCGGCTGCCTTCCGCTCGATGCGGACGTCACAGGGAGCGTGTTCGGACTTTTCTCCAGGCTAGCCGGTTGCTCAGGCAGGTGCGTTGTCAAGATGACCGGGGCTCGTACCCTCGTCCTGTGCCCGTGCTTTACCGGCTAGCCCAGAAACTTCTTGCTGCGACTGAGTCTCTTCTTGCCCTACTGGAGGTCCCCCCCTCCGACCGAGTACTAAAGCACCGGCCGTGCCACCACTACACAGTTGGGGAACAGTCGCCCGAAGTGAATGTGTGACATGGCGATAGCGGAACTTCTGTGGTGCGTGGCAGGGGCTCTCCGGGGGACGGTCTCACCCCGGAACTCGAAACAATTATGCGTGGGGATGACGGGAAGCCGTAAGTGACGTCCCGATGATGACTTCACTATCAAAGTTCTTGATGATCCGGCTGATAAGAAGTTGACGCGTGGGTGACGCGTGGGTGACGCGTCAGGCCCCGGGGAGGGGCCCCGCTACAGCCTAGGCGCCGCGGCGGCGCTCGATCTTGAGCGTGCGGATCTTGGAGAGAAGGGTCGGGTAACTCAAGCCCAGCTCGCGTGACGCCCGCGCCTTGTTCCAGCGAACGCGCTCGAGCGCTTCGGCGATCATGCGGCGCTCGAGCTGCGCCACGTTGGTCCGTAGCGCCCGACCGACCGGGCGCTCCGCGTCGTGGGCGGCGCCCTCGCGCAGTTCGGCCGGCAGCAGGGACAATCCCAGGACGGCGCCCTCGTCGGCGAGCACGACCATCCGCTTCACCGCCTTCTCGAGCTCGCGCACGTTGCCCCGCCATTCGCAGTTCATGAAGACGCGCAACACCTCCGGCGCGAACCCGTTGAGCGGCTTCTCCATCTGGCGCGAGAACAGGGCGAGGAAATACTGGGCGAGGACCGGGATGTCCTCGCGGCGCTCACGCAATGGCGGCACCCGGACGGTGATGTCGTTGAGCCGGTAGAAGAGATCCTCGAGGAATCGGCCGTCCTTGATGCGCTCGCGCAGGTCGCAGCCGGTGGCGCAGATCACCCGCGCGTTCACGCTGCGATTGCGGGTCGCGCCGACCGGTCGGATCTCGCCGCGGTCGAGCACATGGAGCAGCTTGGCCTGGACCGATTCGGGCACCTTCTCGATCTCGTCGAGGAAGATGGTCCCGCCTTCGGCCTCTTCGAACAATCCGGCCTTGTCGCGCATCGCGCCGGTGAAGGCGCCGTGGACATAACCGAACAGCTCGCTTTCGAGCAGCGGCTCGGGAAGCGCCGCGCAGTTGACCTGGACAAACGCGTGGTCGCGGCGGTTCGACATCTCGTGCACGACCTGGGCGAGCAGGCCCTTGCCCGTCCCGGTCTCCCCCATGAACAGCACGGTCGCCGAGCTGTCGCCCACCTTGGAGAGCAGCGTCAGGATCTCGGACATCTCCCTCGACTGGCCGATGACCCGCTCCATCCCGGGGGTGGGCTTGAGCTGCTGGCGGAGGACCTGGTTCTCCTGGATCAGGAGCGAGCGCTGCGCCTCGACGATCGCGACCGCGGCACTGTTGGCGAGCACGGCGAGCAGATTGAGCTCGCGCTGCTTGAACGCGCCGAGCAGGCTGTCGCTGAAGCGGTCCACGAAGACGAGACCCACCGCCTGCGAGGGGAAGTTGAGCGGGACGCAGACCAGCGAGCCCACGCTCTCCAGCGCGCCGCCAAGAGCGCCGTTGAAGCGCGGATCGGCGGACACCCGGCTCGAGAACAGCGGGCCCGAATCGGCCGTGCGATGCCCGACCATGGACTCGATGGCCTGGAGGATGCGGCGCGCACGGTCCCGCCCGAGGCCGTGCTGTGCGACCACTTCGAGCCTCCCGCCGGTGGTGCTGAAGCCGACGAATCCACGATCGCCGCCCGCGTGCTCGACCGCCAGCTTGACCGCCTGGGCCAGCAGGCCGTCCATGTCCGAGGTGTCGCGGAAGAGACGGTTGGCTTCCTCGAGCGCACGGAACTCGTTGCAGCTCGAGACCGACACCGCGACGTACTGCTGCTCGAGCTCGCGCCGCAGGATGGAGGCGCGGCCCTCGGCCTCGGCGTCGCCCGACTCGCGCAGCCACTGCTCGGCCTGCTCCAGCAGCGCGACCGCGTGATCGAAGTGCTCGCGCTCGGCTTCGAGCCGGGCGAGGGTCAGCATGGAGTCGGCGGCCAAAGCCAGCACTCCCAGTTCGCGGAACAGCATGGCGGCGCGGCGCGCGGCCTCGGCGACCGGCTCGAGCGGGACGCGCAGACGCTGTCCGGCCGGCAGCAGGAGGAGCAACCCGCCCCAGGTGGCGAGCGTCGTGGCGAGCTCGTAGTTCTCGCTCAGCTCCTCGAATCCCCGGATCGCGGAGCGGATCTTCATCTCGAGGCCGATGCTGTTCCCCCGCATCGCCTCGAGACGGGCCAGCGAGCGTTCGGCGACGGCCTGCTCGAGCCGGTCGCCCAGCCGCTCCGAGAGCGCGAGACCGCACAGGAGGTGGCCCTGCGCATCCTCGGTCCGGCCGAGGTGGAGCAGCGCCAGTCCGACCCGGGTCTCAAGCTCCATGACCATGTCACCCTGGGGGGCCGAGATGCGCGCATCCTCGAGTGCCGGCTCGAGCAGCGCGAGCGCATCGGTCGGATGCCCGCGGTCGAGCGAGACCTCGGCCATGAACTCACGCGCGAGGGCGATCTCACGATGGGCGCCCACGCGGTTCGCCAGTTCGAGGGCGCGGTGGAAGTGCTCGTCCGCGAGGTCCAGCCTGCGCCGGCGGCGGGCGAGCCGGCCAAGCGCGAGCAGGGCCTGGGCCTCGCCCTGCAGATGGCCGGTGTCGCGGGAGATCTGCAGGGCACGCCGGAAGTTCTCCTCCGCCAGATCCCACTGGCCGAGGCAGTACCGGATCAGCCCCAGGTTCTGGTTGATCGGGCGCATGCGGGCGTAGAGCCCCGCTCGCTCGTCGATCTTGAGCGCCTGCTCAAGGAACCGGGTGGCCTCGCGCCACTCGCGCAGGTTCTTGTAGACCAGTCCGAGATTGTTGAGCGCGGTGACGAGGCCGTCGGCGTCATCGATCCGGCGGAAGGTGGCGGCCGCGTTCTGCAGCCACTCGATCGCTTCCGTCGCCAGGCCGAGCCGCGCATAGCACAGACCGATCGACACACCGGCCTGGGCGACCGTGCGATGGTCATCGGTGTTGCGCAGCGTCTCGTACGCGTAACGGGCGTAGCGCCGCGCGCGCCGGTACTGACCGACGGCGGTCAGCGTGTGCGCGAACTGGGCGGCGACATGGGCGTTTCGACGCGCATCCCGAAGCGGGCGCGCCGTGGCGCGCGCATCGGCGAGGCTGGCGAGGGAGGCCTCGAAATCCCCGCGATGGTAGTGCGCCAGGGCGAGGCGCACGAGGAGCCGGCAGCGCTCCCCGGCCGAATCGGCGGGCAGCGTGGCGAGCGCGGCGCCATAGGATTCAATCGCGCCGGAGAAGTGGTCAGCGGCGAAGTGAAGATCGCCGACCGCTTCTCGCTGCCTCACTCCCTCCTTCGGGGGAAGGTTGGCATGAGCTGAATCGGGGGGGATCGCTCGATGCACTTTATCGAACCCTCATTTGCCGACACCCGACATCGGCGCCCCGGAGGTTCGTTCCCGGAACGCGCGTCTGCAACGTAGAGAAGCAGCGCCAGCCCGCTTCAGCGGGCTAGCGCGCGGCTCTCTGGTACAGCGTCGCCCAGATCCTACCGGTCCAATTAACCCAGTCGGCCAAGCCGGCACCTGCCCACCCACGACTCTCGCGAAGCTCTCGCAGCTTCTTGTGATTGATCGGAGGCGGGGGCGCGATGCCACCCGTGCCAGCGTCGGGCTCTCCGGCTGCGATGTCAGCGCCCGGACGCGTCGCGCTCAAATGGTTCGACGCGCCCGGGCCAGAAAGCCCACGCGCGTCGGCCTGCGACGTCATCACGGCGCTGGTCGCCGCCAGGATCAACAGGACCAGTGCGACCAGGAGCTTGATGTTGAGGCGATTCATGCGCTGCACGCTCCCTCCACCACTGGTGAGTACAGAACTGCGAGCCCTACCGCATCACGCGTAGGCAACGGTCAGGACTTTACTCGCAAAGAGGGGACCTGCTTTCAGCGCCGACGGAAGTATCCGCCCGGGTTCGGGACGGCGTCAATGGTGATTTTGGCGTGTGCCTCGCCCCCGGCCCGCCCTCCGGTCCCTCAGGCCGGGGGGCGGGCCGGGCGCGACGTGTCCAAGCCTGAGTCCTGGGCGCCCGACCACTCCATCGCCGCCAGCTGGGCCAGCCCGTACCGCAGGCCATGGGTCGAGCACAGGAGACCGGTCGAGCGGAAGCGGCGGGCCAGCCGGCGGATGACGAGGGCGCCGGCGACCACGATGTCGGAGCGCCCCTTCCCCAGAACGAGCCACCCTTCTCGCTCGCTGGCGGTGGACGAGAGGATCCGTGCGAGCAGAGCCTCGAGCCGGGGAGCCTTGATGATCCACCCCTCGATCAGCGCCGGGTCATAGGCGGCCATCTCGCGGTCCAGGGAGGCCAGGACAGTGACCGTCCCACCCACGCCGGCGAGGATCGGAGCGCTCTCCGGCATTAATGCACAATCATGCATAAGATGCCGTTCGACCTCACGGTCCAGTGCTTCCATTTCATTACTGTCCAACGGATTGGAGCGCACGAATCGCTCGGTGAGGTTGACGGCGCCGAACGGCAGGCTCACCCACCGCCCGACCTCCGGACCGATGCCGCTCACGATCTCGGTACTGCCCCCTCCCAGGTCGAATACGACACAGGCGCTTCGGCGGGCGGCGTTGCCGAGCCCCGAGAGGACGGCCCTGTAGACGAGTCTGGCCTCTTCTTCCCCGGCGAGGATCCGCACCGGGAGTCCGATGCGAGCGCCGAGAAGCGCCGCCACTTCCGCCCCGTTCGAGGCCGAACGGAGGGCCGCCGTCGCCCCAGCCACGGTGTGCACGGCGCCGAGCGCCCTGGCCCTCCGGGCGAACTCCCCGACGAGAGCGCCGGCGCGCTCGATCATCTCGGGATCCACCTGCCCTGTCTGGTCGAGTCCGCGCCCGAGCCGGCACGCTTCCCCGGCCCTGGCGACGGTGATGAGGGTGCCGGCGGCGCCGGGGAGCGGCACGTCGGCCACCAGGAGCCGGATGGAGTTGCTCCCGATATCAATTGCACCTACACGCATATGTTTGTCTGGCGGCCTCACAGCAGATAGTCCTCGATCTCCGAGCCGCCATTCCGGCGTACGGGCTGGGGCACGGCAGGCAGCAGGGGCTCCGCTCCCTCCTGCGCTCCCGGCCCGGCGGGCAGCGAGCGCGCCAGATCGGGTTCAGCTCTGGTGACAGGTTCCGAGACGGTTCGGCCGTCAGGCCGGGCCGACCCGGACGCTCCCGGCCGGGCGGCGGGACGAATGCTCCCGGTCGGATGGTCGAGCGCCCACCGTAGCAGCGGCATGAGTCCGGGATCGTCGTCCCGGATCCGGTAGAGCACACGCTTCCCGTCCCGCCGGCCCGAAACCAGACGTCGACGCTCGAGCGCCTGGAGGTGCCGCGTGGTGCAGGATTGGGAGAGCCCGACTTCGGACGCCAGGTCGGTCACGCACCGGGCGCCGCCGATCAATGCCTGGACCAGGCGGAATCTCGACTCCTCGCCGAGACACGCCATCAGAGTCCGAGTCGCCGGGGGCGTTTCATTCATTGCATGAGTGTGCATACCATCTGCGGCCGTTGACCGCAAGTCCGTGCCTCTGTTAGCGTGGCATCCAACCTTCGCGCGCCCTGGAGCCTCCCCCGAGACCCACCCGAGCCACCCGCGAGCCTCCCCAGAGCCATCCATGTCCACGGAAACGCAGCCGCTACCGCCCGCGAGCCCTCCCAGCTTCTTCGGGCTCAGCCGCGCCGCGCTCGCAAGCCGGCTGGCCGAGCAAGGGCAGCCCTCCTATCGCGCCGACCAGATCTTCGCCTGGGTGTACGGACGGCGCCGGCGCGATCCGGCGATGATGTCGGACATCCCCGCCTCGCTCCGCCTGCGTTTCGAGGGGTTGTGCCGGCTCGACCTGCCGGCCGTCGACTCCGTGCAGGGCACCCGCGACGGCATGACCCACAAGTTCGTCCTCCGGCTGTCCGACGGCGCGAGGGTCGAGAGCGTCTCCATGCGCACCGAGAAGCGGCTCACGTTATGCCTCTCGAGCCAGGTGGGCTGCGCGCTCGGGTGCACGTTCTGCGCGACCGGCCTGATGGGCCTGCTGCGCAACCTGACCGCGGCCGAGATCGTCGCCCAGGTCATTGCCATGGGCGACCACCACCGCTGGCAGGACGAACGCTTCAATCTCGTCTTCATGGGGATGGGCGAGCCGCTCGCCAACTACGGCCCGGTCATGGAGGCGATCCGCATCCTCCACGATCCGCGGGGCTTGAACCTTGGCGCGCGCCGCATCACGGTCTCGACCAGCGGCGTCGTCCCCCAGATCGAGCGGATGGCCGGGGAGGGACTGCCGGTCGGCCTCGCGGTCTCGCTCCATGCGACGACCGACGACCTGCGCGATCGACTCGTACCCATCAACCGCCGCTGGCCGCTCGCGGAACTCATCCCGGCGGCGCGCGAGTACGGCATCAAGACGGGACGGCGCGTCACGCTCGAGTACACGCTGCTCGCGGGCGTCAACGACAGCGAGGAGGACGCGGTGCGGCTCGGCGCCATCGCGCGCGACCTGCCGAGCAAGGTCAATCTCATCGCCTACAATCCGGTGCCGGGACTCGATTGGAAGCGCCCGAGCCCGGAGACCATCGACGCGTTCGCGCAGCGGCTGTGGCCGATCGCCCCGGCGGTGACCGTGCGGCACACCCAGGGCGGGGAGATCTGGGCGGCCTGCGGTCAGCTCGGGGGGCTCTCTCCCGCGACGTGATCCGGGACGGGGGTCGGCCGTGACGCTGCGCACCCGGTTGTTCCTGACCTTCGTCGCCCTGGCGATGGTCCCGATCGCGCTCCTGACCGCGTTCACACTGGACCGTCTCTCGCGCTCGCTCCAGTTCTGGAACACCCCGGGCGTGGACCAGTCGCTGGAATCCGCGCTCGAGGTGAGCAAGACCGCCCTCACGCGCATGGACGCGACCGCGCGGGCTCAGGCGCTCGACTGGGCGCGGGCCCTTCCGCCCGGGCCCCTGAGCGTGGCGCAGCGCACGGCCGTCCGGGCCGGCCTGCGCGCGGCCGGGCTCGACTTCGTCCAGCTCTACCGCCGCACCGGCGCGCGCTGGCAGCTGGTCGAGGAGGTGTTGCCGGAGGGCGTCCTGGCGCCCGAGCCGCTGGACCTGGCCTCTGACATCGATGCTGCGCTCGACTCCGCGCGTCCGATCCACTCGGCGAGCGGGGCGCTCGCGGCCGCGGCGGCGATGGATCCGGTCGAGCCCAACGAGCCAGGGGAGCCGGGGGCGCCCGCGCCATTGCCGGCCGAGCGCTGGGCGCTGACCGCGGGGATGCGCGTGCCCGCCGACTTCTTCGTGCGCGTGGACCAGGTCGGGCGCGGGCTGGGCTTCTACCATCGCTTCGGGGTCCTGCGCGACGTCTCGCGCACCTACTGGCTGCTGCTGGTGGTGGCGCTGGTGGTGGCGCTGACCGGCATCTCGCTGCTGGCAGCGACGACGCTGGCGCGCGGCATGACGCGGCCGCTCCGCCGCCTCGAGGAGGCGCTGGAGCAGGTCGCGGCGGGCGATCTCGAGACCCGGGTCGAGCCCGCCGGAGCGCGCGAGCTGCGCACGCTGGCCGAGCGGTTCAACGCCATGACCGCGCGCCTCTCGGCCGCGCGCACGGCGCTGGCCGAGGCCGAGCGCGAGGCCGCGTGGCGCGAGGTGGCGCGACGGCTGGCCCACGAGTTCAAGAACATCCTGACGCCGATGGGGCTCTCGCTCCATCGCATGCAGCGCCGCGTCGATCAGGTCGCCGTGGAGCACCGGGCCGCGGTGGCCGACAGCCTCGCGGCCATGGATCAGGCGCTCGCCGACCTCACCCGTCTGGCCGGGCAGTTCTCGCAGTATGCGCGTCTGCCCGAGCCCCGGTTCGAGCGGATCGATCTCGCCCACGTGGTGCGCGATGCCGCGCAGCTTCACGAGCCCGGGCGCTGCACCGTGTCGCTCGCCCCGGCCGCCGGCCCGCTCCACGTCTCGGGGGACCGCCTGCTATTGTCGCGGGCTGTGCACAACCTCCTCTTGAACGCCTGCGAAGCGAGTCCCGACGGGGGCACCGTGAACGTCGCCTCCGCGCGCGAGGGCGACGATGCGGTGGTCGAAGTGCTGGATCGCGGCTGCGGGCTCGCGCCCGAGGTCCGCGCTCGACTGTTCGAACCCTATGTGAGCACCAAGGCGCGCGGCAGCGGGCTCGGCCTCTCGCTGGTGCGCGACATCGCCGTCCAGCATGGCGGCACGATCACGCTCGACGATCGGGAGGGCGGCGGCGCGTGCGCGCGCATCCGGCTCCCGATCGCGACCGGGCCCGATCCCGGAGCGGCGAGCGCATGAGCCCGCGCAAGCTGGTCGTGCTGCTGGTGGACGACGACCCCCGCATCCGTCACGCGATGCGCGGAGTGCTCGAGGACGAGGGCCATACGGTGGATGAGGCCCCGGACGGCGCTCAGGCGCTCGCGGCGCTCGAGCACCGTGTGTTCGACGCCGTGCTCCTGGACGTCAACATGCCCGGGATGAGCGGGATCGACGCCCTGGTCGCGATCCGCGAGCTGGCGCCCGAAACCGGAGTCATCATGGTCTCAGGCGAAGGCACGATCGCCACTGCGGTGCAGGCGCTCAAGCGCGGCGCCTTCGACTTCATCGAGAAGCCGGCCGACCCCGAGCATCTGCTGCGGGTGCTCGCGCAGGCGGCCCAGCTGAGCGAGCTCAGGCGCGCCACGCCAAAGGCCCCCCAGACCCCGGAGTCGGATCTCGGACTGATCGGCGCGAGCCCGGCGATCGCCACGCTGCTGTCCGACATCCGGCGGGTCGCCCCCTCGCAGGCCAAGGTGCTCATCACCGGAGAGAACGGCGTCGGCAAGGATCTGGTCGCCGAGGCCATCCACCGGCTCTCGAAGCGCGCCGGGAAACCGTTCGTCAAGCTCAACTGCGCCGCGATCCCGCGCGACCTGGTCGAGAGCGAACTGTTCGGCCACGAGAAGGGCGCGTTCACCGGGGCCCTTCAGCGCAAGGTCGGACGGCTCGAACGGGCTGACCAGGGCACCCTCTTCCTGGACGAGATCGGCGACCTGTCGGCCGAGTCGCAGGCGAAGCTCCTGCGCGCGCTCGAGACCGGCGAAGTGGACCGGATCGGCGCCACCGACACGATCAGGGTGGACGTCCGCATCCTCTCGGCGACCAACAAGGACCTGGCCGAGGCGATGGAGAACGGCGAGTTCCGCCGCGACCTGTTCTACCGGTTGAATGGCGTCCCGCTCCACGTGGCGCCGCTGCGCGAGCGCCGCACCGACATCCCGGCGCTGGCGGGCCACTACCTCGCGCGCGCCTGCGCCGCCGAGGGAAAGGCCGAGAAGCGCCTGTCCGCCGAGGCGCTGGCCTTGCTCGAGGAATATCGCTGGCCCGGCAACGTAAGGGAGTTGAGGAACCTCATGGAGCGGGCTGCCATCCTGGTCGAAAGTCTCGAGGTGGCGGGCGAGGATCTCGCGTCATGGCTGGACTCAGGCGCGGCCTCGGAGGAGAGCGCCGGCCTGCGCGGTGAGATCGAACGCCGGGAGGCCGAGGCGATCCGCAAGGCACTGGAACAGGCGGGCTGGAACGTGACCCAGGCGGCGGCGGGGCTCGGCGTCGACCGGACCAACCTCCACCGCAAGATGCGCAAGTACGCGATCGCTCGACGGTGAGCCGCAGGGCGTCCCCGCCACAGGGCGTGGCGCGGGCTCCACGCCCGGCGTCGCGGCCGGGCCCCGGGGTGTCCGCAACCCGCGCAGCGAACGGCGGTTCGCGCCCGGGAAAACTGGAACGGGCCTTGCCCTCCTCGATGGAGCGCTTCCCGGCAGTCCTCACCCTGGAGACCGCATGAAGTCCTACCTCATCCTCCCGATCCTGCTCGCGGTGGCGACCGCGGCGCCGACGCCCCGGATGGCCGCCGTGGCGGACGAGGTCGTGCCCGACACGCTCGAGTTCATGACGCGTCCCTATGACAGCTTCGACAATCTGGGCGGGCCCCCGCCTGAACCCGAAAGCGAAGCGCACGAGTGGATGCGGGCGCCGATCGGCGACGGCCTCCTGACCGACCGGGATCAGTGGAGCGCGCGCCCCGGGGCGCGCTTCAAGAGCATCACCCTGACCGGGGACTACAACCGGGCAGACCGACTGCGGCTCGGCCTGGGCTATCAACTCCAGGTGCGCGAGCCCATGGCCCCGCGGCTCGGCGGCCGGATCGAATACGCGTTCGGGCGCGATCGGACGCTCTACGGGTTCCAGCTGGAGCAGCCTGTGATCCGGCCCGGCCGCATCTCGATCGGCGCCTCGCTCGTGCGACGCACCGACCACCACGAGCTGCACCAGGTGCCCGACGCCGAGAACACCGTCGCGCTCCTGTTCGCGCGCCAGGACTACCGCGACTACTGGGAGCGCGAGGGGATCGGCGGCTACATCGCATGGCGGGTGCCGGACTTCTCGACCATCAGCATCCACCTGAGGCGCGACGAGTACCGCTCGCTCTTAGACCGGGGGGCGTCGTCCTGGTTCCACCGCGGCCGATACCTGCGGCCCAATCCCGCGATCGACGACGGCGAGACCCATACGCTGGCACTCCGCCTCGAGCGCGTCGCCCACACGACGCGCAGGACGCGCGCCGGGAGCTACCATTGGGTCGAGGCGGAATGGGCCGGACGCGGGCTGGGCGGCGATTTCACCTACACGCGCCTGCTCGGCGACGTGCGCGGCGTGCTGCGCCTGTCTCCCGCGACCACGCTCATGATGCGCGCCGTGGCCGGGCACACGCCGAGCGGCGTCCTGCCGGCGCAGAAGGCGTTCCCGCTGGGCGGCGTGGACGGGCTGCGCGCGCATGCGTTCTCGCAGTACCGCGGCGACCAGGTGGCGTTGATCCAGGCGGAGTACATCATCGGGCTCTGGAAGCTGCGCACCGGGGCGTTCGAGGGCGGGATCCATGCCATCGCGTTCGTGGACGCCGGACGGGCCTGGACCGATCCGCGGCACCGCTGGTCCATCCACGACCAGCAGATCGAGGTGGACGGCGGCATCGGCCTGGCCGCCGCCGAGGACAAACTGCGGATCTACTTCGCCAGGGATCTGCGCCACACCGGTTCCGAGTTCGTCACGAGCGTGAGACTGCAGCGCCCATTCTGACGCCCCGTGCCGACCACGCTCCCCACTCCCCCGCCCCGGCCCCTGCGCGTCGCGGCGTGGCTGGCGTGCGCGGTGACGATCGGCCTGGCGTGGTCGCCGGACCCAGGGTTCGCCCTGGAGGTCGAGATCTCCAGGCCACGGGAGCGCGACGGACGGCTGGTCGTCGAGGGGCGCCCCTCACGGGCATTCGACTCGCGGATCGGCGAGAGCCTGGCGCGCGGGATGCCGGCCACCCTGGTGCTCCATGCCGAGCTGTGGCGCGACCGGCGCGGCTGGTTCGACCGGCTCGAGAGCAGCACCGACGCCTCGGTGCGCATCCGGTACGAGGTGTGGA
Source organism: Candidatus Eiseniibacteriota bacterium (assembly GCA_046716125.1). GTDB lineage: Bacteria > Eisenbacteria > RBG-16-71-46 > RBG-16-71-46 > RBG-16-71-46 > WS-11. The sequence goes on along the minus strand of JBKJXJ010000281.1, from coordinate 244 downwards.
GCGACACCTACCTGATCGAGCGCCTCGGCGCCGAGCCGATCGTCGTGCGATCGGTGGACTCGGTGGCGACCGTGCTCCAGCGCCCGTGGTCGATGGCGGTGGCGCGCGTCGGGCAGCTGGCCCCCAGCTCGCGTTACTACGTCGTCCTCACCGCCACGCTCCGGCCGCTCACCGTCGAAGACCTCGAGGAAGTCGAGGGCTGGCTCTCGGGCGAGGTCGGCAGCGGGCGCAAGAGCGGCTTCGG
>JBKJXJ010000280.1:0-3212 GCA_046716125.1 Candidatus Eiseniibacteriota bacterium | reverse complement strand
ACCGCGATCGCGCCTAGCCTTACCGACGGATTAGGGCGCACGAGCCGTCCGGGCCATGGGAGCCCGCGGCCGCCCGCTCGGGTTCTTGAGCCGGGTGGCCAGCCGGACGCTGCATGCGTACCTGCGCGCCGCGCTCGGTGAGTCGGACGCGGTGCCCGGCGTGATCAGCCTGGCGCAGCGCTTCGGGTCGTTGGCCCACTGGAATCCGCACCTGCACCTGGTCGTGGCCGACGGCGCATTCCGGCGCGATGGCAGCTTCGTGGCGATCACGGTGCACGACGCGGCGGTGCTGACCGAGACGTGGCGGCGCGCGGTGCTGGCGCTGTTCGTGCGCCAGGGCTGGCTCGAAGCAGACGCGGCGGCCGCGATGCTCGCCTGGCCGCACTCGGGGTTCAGCGCGAACGTGGGGCCTCAGGATCGAGCCGGAGGACCGCGCCAGCGTGCTACGGGGGGCGCGCTTCGGAGCCCTTAGCCCGGGTGGTGGAGTCGCGGCTGCGCTACGCCGCCGAGCGCGCCGAGGTCGAGCTGGTGTCGGATGCGAGCGAGGGCCCGTACGCGGGCGTGCACCGATTCGCGGCACTGGAGTTCCTGGCGCGACTCGTGGATCACATCCCCGCCAAGGGCGAGGTGCGCGCGGCCAGGCCGGTAGTCTGCCGCCTGATGGCATGCGCTGAGCAGGGCGGTCGGTTTCAGGACCGCACGGGGGCGCCGAGGCGTGTGGGGGCGATGCGGCGGGTTCGCGACGCGGGAAAGCGCGAGAAAGCGCCCTTGCAAGGTGGCCGAGACGGGGCTAGCCTCGCAGGCGCGCGAAGCAAATTTTTGTCCGTCGTTAATTCTTGTCCGCCGCGTTGGCGACTGTTCGTGCGCCTGCGGTGAGTGGAGCAGCCAGGCGAGGTATTGCCATGATCTCCGACCTTCGAAACCTGCCGCGACTCGCTGTCCTTGCGTTCTTGCTTCTCGCCTCCCCGGCGCACGCGCTGTGGGAACAGAACGGCGTCGCCGTGTGCAGCATGACCGGCGACCAGACCCGGCCCGTCGTCGTGGTCGACGGCCAGAGCGGGGCCTACATCGTGTGGGAGGACGCGCGCACGCTTCCGCCGCAGGTCTATGCCCAGCACCTGGATGCTCTCGGCAATCCGCTTTGGCAGGCCGGGGGCATTCTCGTCAGCTCGGGTTTCTACTCGCAGACCGCGCCGGTCGCCGTCCACGACGGCGTCGGCGGGGTGATCATCGCGTGGATCCTCGAGCTTGTCCCCGGCGCCCGCACCGCGCAGGGGCAGCGGCTCAACAGCAGCGGATCTCCGCTGTGGGCGGCGGGCGGGATCCCGGTCACACCCGGCGCGGCATTTCCGGTCCAGCTGGCGATCATCTCGGACAACCGTCTCGGCATCACGTCGACGCCCGGCGCGATCCTCGCCTGGACGGACATTCGCTCGGGCTCGACCACGGACATTTACGCGCAGGCGATCGACGCCAACGGTGTCGCACGCTGGGGGAGCAACGGGGTCACCGTGTGCACGGCGCCCCTCGCGCAGGCCGATCTGGTGATGGTCACGGACGGAAGCGCGCCAACCCTGTCGTCGCCCCGGGGCGCGATCCTCGCCTGGCGCGACGAGCGTGTGTCGGAAACCAACCCGGACATCTACGCCCAGCGCCTGAACTCGGCGGGCGTGCCCCAGTGGACGGCCGACGGCTTGCCCGTCTGCACGGACGGCTCCCGTGTGCTCGAGCCGGTGATCGTTCCCGCGGGAAGCGGGACTGCGATCGTGTCCTGGCCCGATGGGCGCACCGGCCGGACCTACGATCTCTATGCCCAGCGGGTCGGCAGCGCGGGCTCCTGGGTCGCCGACGGCTTGCCGGTCGCGCCACCCAACGAAGGACAGACCTCCCCCGCCGCGATCGCCGACGGAGCCGGCGGCATCCTGGTGACCTGGTCGGGCATTGCGGGGCTCAATCGAAACATCTACGCACAGCGCCTCAACGGGACGGGATCGCCGTACTGGCCGGCCGCGGGCGTCACCGTGACGGCCGCGGTAGGTCTCCAGAACAAGCCGGTCATCGTCACCGACCGCGCGTCGGGGGCGGTGATCGCCTGGATCGACTCGCGCACTGGTCTTGAGATCGACCTCTATGCCCAGCACGTCAACGCCGCGGGGGCCGCGCTGTGGAATCCGGACGGCGTGCCGCTGTGTACTGCGACCGGGGACCAGACCGAGCTCGCGGCCGCTCCGGATACCACGGGTGGCGCGATCGTGGCCTGGACGGACACGCGCAGTGGCGGCACGGACATCTACGCCCAGCGCGTGACCGGCTGGGGAGGCGTGGTCGCGGTGGAGTCCGATCTCGCGTCGAGCCCGAGCCTGCGCCTGGGCGCGCCGTTCCCCAATCCGGCCCGCGGCGGAGTGACGTTCCGCTTAGACCTGCCGTCTGCCCGCGAGGTCACGGCCGAGATGTTCGACGTCAGCGGGAAGCGGGTGCGCACGCTGCTCGCCCAGCAGCGGCTTTCCGCGGGCGGCCAGGCGTTGACGTGGGACGGCGAGGACGATGGGCGCGTCCGAGTGCCGCCGGGGGTGTACTGGCTCTCGGTGCGGGCCGGCGCGGACGAGGGCAGGCGCCGCGCGGTCATCCTTCACTGATCGGGCAGGCTATCGCCGGGTCAGCGATCGCGCTCAGGGCTTGCGGACGGCGATCCCCATGCGCTTCATCTTGCCGATCAGCGTAGTCCGATTGGTGCCGAGGGTCGTGGCCGCGCGCTGCTTGTTCCAGTTGGGGGACTGCAGGGCGTCGAGAATGCGCCGCTTCTCCTCGGCCTCCAGAAGCTCGGGAAGCGTGCGCGGGCGGGGATCGCCTTCGAGCGTGAAGGGCAGGCTCCGCAGCACGGAGCCGTCTTCCGAGAGCGAGACCAGGAGGACGCGCACGACACGGAGCACGAGGCGGAGCCGTGGCCGGCGCTCCAGGCGAGGCGGCGGCGCTGGGCGGAGCTGCTGCGGATGGCATTCAAGGTGGGGGGCGAGGTGTGCCCGCGTTGTGACGGCGAGGCCGGCAGTCTGCCGCCTGATGGCATGCGCTGAGCAGTGCGGTCGGTTTCAGGACCGCACGGGGGCGCCGAGGCGTGTGGGGGCGATGCGGCGGGTTCGCGACTCGGGAAAGCGCGAGACCTGATCTCCGCCCTCAAGCGCCTGGCGCTGCCCGAGGACTGGCAGTCGCTGCGG
>JBKJXJ010000279.1:0-7644 GCA_046716125.1 Candidatus Eiseniibacteriota bacterium | reverse complement strand
CCGGGGCCAGGCTGAGCCGTCCCGCCCCGCCCTTCTCGACCACCAGCGGCTGTCCCTGTCGCGCCGGTGGGAGAGTCGCTGCGGCCACCGGCTTGTTCCACGCGAGGATCGCGGCATGCCAGTCGCCGATCAGCGAATCACTGTTGATCAGCAGCTCGCTTCGCAACGCGGCGCGCGGGTCTCCGCCCGCCGTCGCCGCCCTGAACACCCGGCCGACCGCCGCCTCCCCATGCCTGGCGGCGATGAAGCTCCACAGCGCCTGCCCGAATCGATACGGGAAGTAGCGCGGGTCCGACAGTTTTCCGTAGTCGGGCAGCCGGCCCGATACCGCCGCATCGCGGATCCACATGGCGGTGTGGGGATCGTCGGCGCCGACCGAGAGATACTCGGCCATCCCCTCGATGAACCAGAGCGGCAGGCGCGCCATGCCCCCGCCGCCCAGCCCGAACGAGGGGCCGGTCCCCGACATGTCGTACTGGAAGGCGTGCACCAGCTCGTGGCCGATGACGTGGTCGGTCTCGGCGCGCGAGACGCCGAGCGGGAGCACGATGCGGCGCTTGAACGACTCGGTGACCCCGCCCACGGTCTCGCCGAGTTCACCCGAGATGGCATTCGTCTGTTCGAAGGCCGGGTGACTGGGGTAGAGGATCAGCGGTTGCCGGCGCGAGAGTTTGTGGTCGAGGACCCGCGAGAGGCGCGTGTACCAGCGCTCGGCCATGGCCGCCGCGTCGGCCACGACGCGATCCTCCTCGTCGTAGTAATAGATGTCGAAGTGTTCGGTTTTCAGGACGCGGAAGCGGGGCGCTTCGTAGCGAACCTTGTTCTGGCCGAAGTACTGCGCCTCGGCGGGAACGCCCGCGACCAGCACCGCCAGGGCGCCGAGCAGGAGTGACGCACGCAGCCCGCGCAGGTGTGTCGGAGTTATCATGGGTCCATCCCGAAATCGGCCGCCGGATACGTCCCCTTAAGCATAGGCGACCGGTCGCGGCTTTGCACGGTCCGGTTCGAGCGACTAGTCTGCCCGGCATGTCCGCGAGCCGCACCCGCCGCCGCCGCACCGTTCCGTCGCGCACCGCCCCATCGCCGCCGCACACCGCCGCCCGCACCGTCCTGCGGCCGCCGGTCTCGGTCGGCGTCAGCATCCCCAAGCTGGAGGCCGGCGGGAAGGTGACCGGCCGTGCCGTCTACCTCGACGACCTGGTGGTGCCCGGCGTGCTGCACGGCCGCACGGTGCGTTCGAACGTCGCGCGCGGCCTGATCCGGCGCGTCACGCTGGACCCGGCCTTCGACTGGAGCGGGGTCACGGTCGCCGACCACAAGGACATCCCGGGCGAGAACCTGGTGGCCCTGATCGTGGACGACCAGCCGTTGCTCGCGGCGCACGAGATCCGCCACGCCGAAGAGCCCATCCTGCTCGTGGCGCACGAGCACGCCGAACGCGCCGAAGCGGCCCGCCGGGCGGTGACGGTCGAGATCGAGCCGCTCGAGCCCGTGCTCACCGTCGAGGACTCGCTCGCCGCCGGCACCGTGCTCCACGGCGACGACAACATCATGAAGGAGATCCTGATCGAGCGCGGCGACCTCGAACGCGGGCTCGCCGGATCCGACCTGGTGGTCGAGGCGACCTACCGCACCGGCCACCAGGAGCAGCTTTACATCGAGACCAACGCGATGATGGCCGAGCGCACCGCGGACGGCGGCCTGGTGGTGCGCGGCTCGCTGCAATGCCCGTACTACGTGCACAAGGCGATGATGCGCATCTTCGGCCTGCCGGCCTCGCGCGTGCGGGTGATCCAGACGGTCACGGGCGGCGGCTTCGGCGGCAAGGAGGAGTACCCGTCCATGATCGGCGGCCACGCCGCGCTGCTGGCGTGGAAGAGCGGCCGGCCGGTCAAGATCGTCTATGACCGTCTCGAGGACATCGCCGCCACGACCAAGCGGCACCCGATGGTCGCCCGCGTGCGCAGCGGCGTGATGAAGGACGGGACGCTGGTCGCGCACGAGATGGACGTGGTGATGGACGGCGGCGCCTACGTGACGCTCTCGCCGGTCGTGCTGTCGCGCGGCGCCATCCACGCGGGCGGCGCCTATCGCTGGCCCAACGTGCGCATCCACGCGCGGGCGGTCGCCACCAACACCCCGCCCAACGGGGCGTTCCGCGGTTTCGGCGCCCCCCAGACGCTGTTCGCCACCGAGTGCCACATGGACCTCATGGCCGGGCGGCTCGGCATGGATCCGGTCGAGTTCCGGCGCATGAACGCGGTCCGCGCCGGCGACATCACCCCCACCGGGCAGACGCTGCGCGAGAGCGTGGGCGCCCTCCAGGTGCTCGAGCGCACGGCGAAGCTCGCCGATTGGACGCGCCGTCGGGCGCGCTACGCCCGGGAGAACGCCGCCGCCGAGAAGTCGGAACGCGCCGGGCGCGTCGCACGGGGAGCCGGGGGCGCGCGCCGGCTGCGGCGCGGCATCGGGATCTCGCTCGCGCTCCACGGCGCAGGGTTCACCGGCAGCGGCGAGGTCATGCTGGGCTCGATCGCGGCCCTCGAGCTGACGTCCGCCGGGCGCCCGCGGATCCTCTCGGCGAACACCGAGATCGGACAGGGCACGCTCACCGTCTTCGCCCAGCTGGTCGGCGACGCGCTCGGTGTGCCTGCCGCCTTCGTCGAGGTCCAGGATGCCGACACCGATCTGGTCCCGGACAGCGGCCCCACGGTGGCGTCCCGCACGGTCATGGTGGTGGGCGGGCTCCTGGAACAGTGTGCCGTCGGCATGCGCGAGCGGCTCGAGCTCTACGCCGAGCGCCCGATCGACGGCGCGCAGGACTTCACGCGCGTGGCGAAGGCGTTCCTGCGCGAGCGGGGACCGCTGCGGCTCGAGCGCCGGTATCAGAAGCCGCCCGGGATCGTCTGGGACGACGAGCGATATCAGGGGGACGCCTACGGCGTGTTCGCGTACGCGGCCTGCGCGGTGGATCTGCAGGTGGATCTCGACACCGGCGAGACGTCGGTGCTCGAGGTGGCGACCGCGCACGACATCGGGCGCGCGATCCACCCGGTGCTGGCCGCCGGGCAGGTGGAGGGTGGCACCGTGCAGGGGCTCGGATACGCCCTGCTCGAGGAGGTGCGCTGGAAGGACGGCGGGATCTGGAACCACCAGCTCACCAACTACATCATCCCGACCGCGGTGGACACGCCGCCCATCCGGGTCGCCTTCGTGGACAATCCCTACTCGCACGGGCCCCGCGGCGCCAAGGGTGTCGGAGAGCTGCCCATGGATACGCCGGCGCCGGCGGTGGTGGCGGCGATCGCCCACGCGACCGGACTGCGCATGGACGAGATCCCGGTCACCCCCGAGCGTCTGCTGCGCGCCCTGCGCTCGCGGGACGGCGCGTGAGCGCGGCCCTCGTGAGCGCTTCGCGTCCGTGGGATGTCACACTGCTCCGGGAGATGGGCTTCCGCGGCTTCCACTCGGTCTCTCACCTGCAGCGGACGCGGTGTCTCGACGTGCCGGTCGAGCGCGGCGTGTACGCCGTGGCGCGCGACACCGAGCTTCCGCCCGAGTTCATGGAGCGTAGCGTCGGAGGTTGGTACCGGCAGCAGGATCCGTCGGCGCCGCTGGACGAGCTCAAGGCGAACTGGGTCGAGGGCGCGCAGGTGCTCTACTTCGGCCTCGCCCGCGGGCCGGGTGTGCGCAACCTGCTCCAGCAGCGGATCAAGCGTTATCTCCGCTTCGGTCAGGGCAAGGTGGTGGCGCACACCGGCGGCCGGTCCATCTGGCAGCTGCGCGACCACGTGGCGCTCCGTGTGGCGTGGCGCATCGCGACCGCCGGCGAGGACCCCGCGAACATCGAAGCTTCACTGCTCGAGGGGTTCATGGCGCGCTACCAGAAACTTCCGTTCGCGAATCTCCGGCAGGAGGAAGCGGAATGAGCGCGCGCGTCACCCTCACCTTCAAGGTCAACGGCCGGAGCCGGCGCGTGACCGTGCCGCCGATGAAGCGGGTGCTCGACGTGCTGCGCGAGGAGTGCCGGCTGCCCGGCACCAAGGAAGGTTGCGGCGAGGGCGAATGCGGCGCCTGCACCGTGCTGATCGATGGCCGCTCGGTGAACTCATGCCTGGTGCCCGCCGTCCAGGCCGACGGAACCACCATCCTCACCGTCGAGGGGCTCTCGCGCGGGCCCAGGCTCACCGCGCTCCAGGAGGCGTTCGTGACCATGGGCGGCGCCCAGTGCGGCATCTGCACCCCCGGCATCCTGCTCACCGCCCACGAGCTGCTGAAGCGCGCGCGCGGCCGTGTGCCGAGCGATCCCGAGGTGCGCGAGGCCCTGGCCGGGAATCTCTGTCGGTGCACGGGCTACCAGAAGATCGTCGACGCCGTGAGGGCCGCCGCGCGGCCCGGGAAGCGGCGCGCGCCCTTAGCCGCGAAACGCCGGCCCGCCGTGAAGTCACGATGAGGGCTCCGCTCTCCACGCTCCAGATCTCGCGGCCGCGCGACCTCGTCCATGCGCTCAAGCTCATGGATGTCGCGGCCGGCGCCGAGCGCCCCACGCCGATCGCGGGGAGCACCGATCTGTTCGTCTACCTCAATGCCGGTGTCCATGCCGGCACTCGGTTCGTGGATCTCTGGGGACTGCGCGAGCTGCGCGGCATCGGGACCGGCGCCGCCGCGGCGCGCCTCGGGGCCCTCGCCACGTTCAGCGAGATCCGCGAGCACGCGATCCTGCGCCGCAGGTTCCCGGCGCTGGTCGCCGCCGCCTCCGAGGTGGGGGGGCGGCAGATCCAGAACCGGGCGACGGTCGGCGGCAACATCGCCAACGCATCGCCGGCCGGTGACTCGCTGCCGGCGCTCATGGCGCTCGACGCGACCGTCCATGCCCGCTCGGTGCGGGGCGAGCGGAGGATCCCGTTCGCCGCGCTCTACCGCGGCTACCGCGATCTGGCCCTCGAGCGGGACGAGCTCATCACCGCGGTCGAGGTGCCGTTCCCGCCGCCGCGGAGCCGCCAGTTCTTCCGCAAGGTGGGCACCCGCCGCGCCCAGAGCATCTCCAAGGTGGTGATGGCCGGCGTCCTGCGCCTCGGCCGCGATGCGAAGGTGGACCACGTCCGGCTCGCGTGGGGCAGCGTGGCGCCGGTCACGCTCCGCGCCGGCCGGGCCGAGGCAGCGCTGTCCGGGGCCGTCCCCTCGCGCGCCACGGCATCGCGCGCGCGCGCCGCGCTCATGGACGACATCGCCCCGATCGACGACATCCGGTCGGATCGCGAGTACCGTCTGGCGGTGGCGGGCAACCTGCTCGATCAGTTTCTGCGCGCGGCCGACCCGCGCTTCGCTTCCGGCTCGGGGCGATAGGCATGTTCCTCGGCCATCTCGCCGTGGGCCTCGCGGGCAAGCGGTTCGCGCCGCGCGCGTCGCTCGCGACCCTGCTCTTCGCGCCGATGTTCCTGGATTTCCTCTGGCCGATCTTCCTGCTGCTGGGCTGGGAGCGGGTCCGCGTCGACCCGGGCAACACTGCCGTCACCCCGCTCGCCTTCGAGAGCTATCCCTGGTCGCACAGCCTTCACATGACGCTGTTCTGGGCCGGGCTCGTGGGCATCGTGTTCCGCACGCTGACCCGCGACACGCGCGGGGCCATCTGGATCGGGATCGCGGTGGCGAGCCACTGGGTGATGGACTGGATCACCCACCGGCCCGACCTGCCCCTTTGGCCCAGCGGCCCCGTGGTCGGACTCGGGCTCTGGGACTCGGTCGTGGGGACCGTCATCGTGGAGATCGTCCTGTTCTGCATCGGGCTCTGGCTCTACATGCGGGACACGCGGCCGCGCGGGGGAAGAGGCCGGCTCTCGCTCTGGTCATTCGTGGTCGGGGTGACGCTGATCTACTTCATCACCCTGATCTCGAACCTCGGGCCGATCCCGACCGGGACCAGCCCGCGCACCATCGCCATGATGACGCTGGTCCTCTGGCTCCTCATCCCCTGGGCGTGGTGGATCGATTCCACCCGGCGCACGGTGCGCTGATAGACCGGGGATTTCCCTCTCCTCCCCGCCGGAGCGGGCCATAAGAGCAGGTCGGGGGAGCGGGTCAATCGAGCCGCTTCAGCCCCCGGCGCCTCGTGCCGATGAATCACTCAGCCACGTCTGTCGTGAGCATCGCACCTTAGGTCGGAGGAAGAGCTCGTGCCCGAGTCATCACGCCCCTCGCTCGACGAGATCGCCGTCGTATTCGCCCATCTGGCGGACCGCGTTGCCGCCGAGCGCGCCCGCACGCTGGACCCGATCGTCCGCCTCTCCATGGGCCGGGCGCTCATCGAGCTCAAGCGGCACATCCCTGGCCTCTACACCCCGCCCGACGCCGGCGCGGCAGCGGCGCTGGCGTCCGCCTCCGCCGACGCGCTGCGCCGCGGCAAGCTGCGCGCCGGGCTCGCGCGCGCACTGCGCGGGCTCTCGTTCGCTCCGCACCATCCCGAGCTCCACTATCTCGCCGCCTCCGCCACCCTTCAGCTCGGGGCGGCCGAGGAGGCGGTGCGGCTGCTCCAGCACGCGCTGTGGATCCATCCCGGCTACGAGCCCGCGCGACGCGATCTCGAGGCGCTCTCCGCGTTCCACGAGGACGCGCCCGCCGGAGCGCTGGGGGCCGACGGGGAGCCGGACGCCGGGCAGGGGGCGGCCTCGCGTTTCGAGCTGGCCGACGAGGACCGGCAGGGGGAACTCTGGCAAGCAGAGGATCTCGAAGGCTGGGAGCACGGCGAGGGCGAGTTCCCGCCCGACGACGAGTCGGACAACCGCGCGGCGTAGCAGGCGGCTGAAAAACCCGATGACTGCGTTGGCTCGGTCGCTCCTCGCTGCGGAGTATCTTGCAGATACGCCTCGCTCGTCGCTCCCTCGCCGCCTTGTCCTCGGGTCTTTCAGCCGCCTGCCAGCGCGAACTCAGCGGTGGTTCACCGCCGCGCTCCCGATCACCTGACGACGGAGACCCGCTCCGACCAGACACTGTCGCCGAGCCGGGCGCGTACCAGGTAGACGCCCGCGGCCACCCGGTTCCCCGCCTCATCGCGAAGATCCCACGTGATCTCGCCGCGCCCGGCAGGATGCCACGCATTGGCGAGGCGCCAGACCCTGCGGCCATCCACGCTGAAGGCCTCCACTTCGATCAGCGTCACGTGCGGGAGCGCGAACGCCCAGCTCACCGATGCGCGCGCCGGATTCGGCGACGGCCGTGAGAACGACAGGGCGTCCGGGAGATCGTCCACCCCGGACGTGGGCGGGTACATCGCGGCCACATTGGAGAGGACCGACCAGTTTCCCGCGTCGTCGACGGCCTTGAGCGCGAAGTAGTACGGCCGGTCGGGGGCGAGCCCGCTCACCGTCATGGACTCGCGCGTCCCGGAAGGGCGGGGCTTGCGGAGCCCGGGAACCGCCGTGGCCTGGTCGAAGTTGGCGTCGGTGATCGGCTCGGTCGAATGGCGCAGCACGTATGCCTGCGCGCGCCCGAACCGGCCGTCGTCACCCGGGGCCGTCCATTCCAGGGTGAACTCGGCGGTGCGACGAACAGACCAAGCCGGTGTCGCGGCGACCACCGCCAGCAGGGCGATGGCCATGGCGGTGCTGCGAGGCAGCAGATGCATGCCCCCTCCCTGACGGTGGCGGT
>JBKJXJ010000278.1:0-2952 GCA_046716125.1 Candidatus Eiseniibacteriota bacterium | reverse complement strand
ATCGACTGGATCTGGCGCCCCCTCACGCCGGCGGAATACCAGAGCCGGTCGGGATGGCAGCGCTTCGTCTACCGGCTCGAGCGGCACCCCGCCACCTGCGGCGTGCACTATCTGCTCCGGGTGTGGTGGTCGGGCATGGTGCGGTTCCGGCCGGCGCAGCCGACCCGCCGGGCCGGCTACCGGTGGAGCAAGGCCGGCACGTTCGCCTTCGCCGGCGCCTTCGCCGTTGCCGCCTACCGCTTCGGCGGTGGCTGGCTCGGCGTCATCACCGCTGTCGTGGTTCCCTTTGTCGTGTTCACCTATGTCATCGCCCTCGTCGTGTACCTGCACCACACCCACCCGGACATCCCGTTCTTCACCGACCGGGAGGAGTGGAGCCCCACGATCGGTCAGCTCGCCTGCAGCACGGTAGTCCGGTCCAACGCCGTGGTGGAGTGGTTGACCCACCACATTCTCATCCACCCGCCGCATCACATCGACACCCGGATCCCCTTCTACAACCTCGAGCGGGCTTACGGGGATCTCGTCCCAGCCTTCGGCGGCTCCGTGCTCGAATACCGGCTCCGCTGGTCGACCGTCCGGCGGATCTTCTCGCAGTGCCAGCTCTACGACTTCGGAACCCACACCTGGCTCCGCTTCGCCGAACGGTCCCGATAGAACCGGGACTTCCGGCTCGGCGATCGGGACCATCGACTCTGCGGCGCGGTGGCGCCACTGTGCGAATCTTCCCAAAAGGGGCCTTTCGAACGGACTGGCGGTGGACGACATGCTGCTGCTGCGAACCCTGCGCCGCCTCCTCTTGCTCAGCCCTACCCTCATGCTCATCCTCGCACCAGGGACCGCCGGGTACGCGTCGGAAACGAACCCGTTGAAGGTGTACGGGGATGACCGCCCGGCCCTGCAGGCCGGCATCAGCTATTGGAACGGTCTGGCCGGCAAGGAGTTGCTGGTCTATTCGGGGGAGCGGCCGGTCCGGGCCGACGCCTCAACCGTGACGGTCGAGGTGGGCGAACTCGGTGAGCACCTCTCCGCCCAGGCGGCCGGGTTGGCGGGGGCGAGCCCGATCTCCGTCACGGTCCGGTTCCCCTACGTCGGTCAGTGGGTCGTCTACGCCCACGAACTCGGCCACGCCCTGGGCTTTCACGACTACGACACCGACGGCGACACCAGCCTCTACGACGGCGTGATGAGCTACATCAGTATGTGGGACCACCCGAACGCCGAAACCGACCGGGCGCTGGTGCGACAGCACGACCATTAGCAAAAGGGCCGTCGGGCCCGGTCGGCAGTGACGTTCGGCCCTGGTTCGGCGCTCCAGTCACGTCGCAGGCTGAGGCACACGCCGAGACCAGGGGGGACAATGGGATCGTTCGCAGCTGCCGGGAAGCGCCTCGAGCGGGTCCTGGTGGAAGACCCTGATCCGGATTGGCAGCGCCTGCTCGCCGACGTGCTGGATCTCGACTGTTACGAGCTCGACGAGCGTCCGCATCGGGACCTTCGGCCCGTCCAGCGATGACCTTCGATGGCGTTGCGGGCCGCTCGGGCGGCGTACGTTGAACTCGAAACCACGAGAAGAACGGCGGTCCCCAGCGACGAGGTGGAAGATGAGTGTTCCGAATATCAACGAGTTGGACATCACGAACGGCGAGAGGTCGGTTTCCACCACTGGCCAGGATCCGGTCGTCAAGGTCATCGCCCGGACCCCGGTCTTCGTTTCGCTCGACGCCACGCTGCGGGATGCAGCCCGGATCCTGGCGGAGGAGTCGATCGGCGCGTTGTTGGTGCACGCCCCGCACAGGCCGGCCGGCGTGCTGTCGGAGCGTGACATCGTGGCGGCGCTGGCCGAAGGCGCCGAGCCTGACCGGGAGCGTGTCCGCGACTACATGACCCCCGATCTCGCTTCCGTGTCGGCCGCCACCACGATCGCCGACGCCCGCGACTGCATGCTGGCCAACGAGGTACGTCACCTCATGGTCGTGAAAGGCGAAACGACCCTCGGGCTGATCTCGATCCGCGACATCCTGGCCGCCCTGCCCGCGAGCTGAGGCTGGACAGCCAGTGCGCAGGGCGGCGGCGCTCGTCCGCCATCACCGGGCGGCGGCCTTCATCGCCCTCGCCTTCAGCCGGAGCTGGGCGTATCGCCTGGGCGGTCGGAATCGCACGGTCCGCCGGGAAGGACCTTCGGCCACGCCGCGTGTGACCTTCGGCCGCAGTACCCGCCAATTCGAGTTGGTACATTCCCGTCAAAAGCCCAGAAAGGCGGGATACGGCCATGACCTCGACGACGAACCAGAGCGGCAGACTGACGGAGTTGGCGGGAAACCCCATGGACGAGAGTCTCCTCCGCCACTTCAGCGAACATGTGCAGGGCGAACGGGTGCTACTCGATGCCTACATGGAGTTCCGGGACTCCGGTCCGGAGCACGTCCGCTACCTCGTCGACCTGATCCTCGACGACGAATCCCGTCACCACCGGCTGTTCCGGGAACTGGTCAACCGGCTGAAGTCGGATATCGACTGGAAGAGCTACGGCCCGCAGGTGCCGTACATCGACAAGAAGTCGAGCGACCAGGCGGCCCTGCTGGAGGCGACGGAGCGGTTCCTCACGTTCGAGCGGGAGGACGCCAAGTCGCTCAAGCGGCTCCAGAAGGAACTTCGACCCGTCCGGAACACGACGATGTTCTCGCTCCTGGTGGAGCTCATGCAGCTCGACACCCAGAAGCACATCGCCATCCTGCAGTTCATCCACCGGGCAGCGGAGACGGACGGGGCCCACGCATGGGGTCGGTGACGTCACGACGCCCAGTGACCCGCGGGAAGAGAAACCTCGTTCGGCCCCTCGGAAAGGGACGATCGGCCCCGGGCGGTGAGGCTCCGTAGGCGTTTCACCCACCTCGAACACGTCGAGGACCCCGGACATGGACCGCAGGACGCGACCATCCCGAAGGCCGG
>JBKJXJ010000277.1:0-9334 GCA_046716125.1 Candidatus Eiseniibacteriota bacterium | reverse complement strand
AGATAAAGATGCTCGATGTTCTCGTTCACCGGCGCCGTGCCGGCCTGTAACATGACCACCTCGGGCGCGAGCGTCGCGATGGCCTCAGCACTCTCCGGCTGCTCGGTGGCCGACGCGAAGATCAACTGCCGTTCGCGCGGCGCAGCGCGGATGATCGCGCGGATCGCGGGCAGGCTCTCGTGGACCAGCAACCGGTCCGCCTCGTCGATCACCACGATCCTGACCCCATTCGTCTTCAGCTTGCGCATGCTGATCAACTCGAGGATGCGGCCCGGCGATCCGACGACGATGTGCGGTCTCTTCTTGAGCTTGTCGATCTGGCGATCCAGCGAAGTGCCGCCGATAAGCAGCAGCGAACGGATCGACAAGCCACCATTCTGCGCGAGGTCGCAACACTGGCGCTGGATCTGGATAGCCAGTTCGTGCGTCGGCGCGATGATCACGACCTGCGGCGCAGGCTGCTCAACCTGCGCAACCTCGAGCCGACAGAAGATCGGCAGCAGATACGCGAGCGTCTTGCCGGTTCCGGTCTCTGCGTTCAGATAGGCGTCTTTGCCCGCAGACAACACCGGCAGTGCCGCGATCTGGATGGGGGTGGGTTCGGTGATCTGCTGCCTGGCGAGAGCCACGACGAGGTCGGGTCGCAGGTCGAGCTCGAGGAAAGTCATGGCGCGCAGTACATCACGGATGCCCTAAGCCGCCTAGCGGCGGTGCGCCGATCGGACCCGACGAACAGGCCCGGGGCTGGCTGCTCCCCGGGCCTGACGCTCCCTGCGACTTCCCCCATGCAGGGTCCGTGGGCGCCCGACTACTCGAGCACCAGCTTCTTCTCGCTCGTCTGCGAACCGGCCACGAGGCGCGCGAAATAGACGCCGCGCCCCATCCGGGCGCCGTCGTCGGCACGGCCGTCCCACTGCGCGGAGAACGCACCGGCCTCGGCGTCCTGATCCACCAGCGTGCGCACGACACGGCCCTGCACGTCGTAGACCTTGAGCGATACCCGCGAGGCCGAGGGAACGCTGAACTCGAGACGGCTGCCCGTGCCGGGGTTGGCTCCCTGGATGCGCAACCGCAGGTCGCTCTCGGGAGCGGCCGGTGCAGCCGCCTCGTCCTTCGTGGCCTCGACTGCATCGTGCTTGTCCGAGTCGCGCCGGTCGTCGTCGTCGTCACGATCGCGCCAGGTCGTCGGTCCCTGGGTGCGGTGGTGCGAGTGATCGAACGGGTTGTGCGGCGGGGCGACGTACGGGAAGTAGGGCAGGAACGGACGGTCGTTGGAGTCGACGCCGTCGCCGAGCTGGTTGTTCGGCGCGACGTTGTATCCGTCCACCAGCACGCCCGCCACCACGCGCAGCTCGATGTCCACGACGTCGTCGGCCAGCCTGCGACCGTTCGGGAACCCGGCCACGTCTCCGGCCAGCACGCCCAGACGCTTCGGCTCGTCCGCGGGCGGGATGACCATGTTGAGTCGCAGCATCTCGCCCGGGGTGACGCCCGCGGGCTGGTTCAGACCGGCGACGCCGGTCGCGAATACCGCCACGATGTCGGCGCGCGGCGCCGGGGGGACGCTGATCCCATAGAGGAGGGTGAGCAGCCGTGCCGGCTCGGGGTCCACGACGTAGCCCGCGAAGTTGGCGAGGTCGTTCACCGGCTCGCTGCCGTTGAACTTGTCCTTGTCCTGGAGCGGGATGACGATCTCGTTGACCAGCGGCATGCCGAGCCGCGAGATCTGCACCTCGGGCCCGCTGTGGGTCACGGTGCCGCTCGCGCTCAGCGTGCGGGTCATGAGGCGCTCGGCGGTGTCCCAGATGCCGATGATGTGGTTGTTCGCGCCGGCGCTCGGCGCCAGGCCGTCCCTGGTCAGCGTCTCCTTGGGCGCCTGCAGGACGATGGACATGACGTTGTAGCCCCCGACGCCGTCCACGCCCCGGCCCCGATTGCCCGGCGGCCTGCGGATGGTGAGCAGATCGAACAGCGAGGCCAGATCCACGAAGAACGGATCGTCACGCGGGCCGACGAACACCTTGTATCCGCCGGGCAGCGTCTGGACCGCCTGCTGGGCCAGTGCCCGGTAGTCGGGCATCGAGGCCGGGCCCACGAACCAAGGCGCGACCGGCAGGTTGGAGCCCAGGACCGTCGACTGCTCGACGCCGCCCACGACGTCGATCCGGGTCAGCGTGTAGGTCTGGCGCACGTTGAGATCCGGGTCGTTGAGCGAGGTGACCTGGCCGACGTTGTAGAGGAATGTCGCCCCGGTCTGCCGGGTGGTCGTGAAAGTGAACTCATAGCGGATGTCCCTCAACGCGTCGCCGTCGTTGTCGACATTGATGTAGTAGGTGACGTCGTCGTCAAAGCTCGCGAAGTTGGGGCCGCTATTGGGCTCGATCAGCGGCACCCAATTCCCCACGAACGTCACGGCGCCCGGGGCGTCCTTCGCCACCCAGGCGTAGAGATCGGTGTCGTCGGCCAGGCGGTCCTTCGTGATGCCCGGCGCCTCGCTGTGGCTCGAGGCCTGAGACGGGTGTGCCACGAAGAGGCCGCAAAGCAGGAGGGCCCCTCCGATTGCGATCCGGGGCGTTCGCCGATTCATGGGTGTTCCTTTCTCCCGCGCGTGGCGGGTCGGTTCGGCCGCGAGGGATCCCGCGGTCCGGGCGATCGCCTGAGCCCCGGTCGGGGCGCGGGCGGGTCGCCCGATCGGGGCGACACATCCATTACGGAGCCTGCCCGGGGCCGGATGAAGGGCCCTTGCCCCGGGCGCGATGACTCCGTATGGTCCCGCGCGAGCGGCCCTGCCCGATCGCGCTCGTCCGAAGTCTGGTTCGCGACGTAGATGGGGCGATGAATCCGAGTTGGAGGACGATCCGATCCCATGAGCGAACAGGACCTCGACCGGTCGTGCATCGGCCGGATGAGCGCCGGAGACACCACGGCCCTGGAAGAGCTCTACGACCGCCACTCGCCCATGCTGTACGGGCTGGTGCTGCGGATCGTCGGGCGCACCACCGACGCGGAAGAGGTGCTTCAGGATGTCTGGCTCCAGGCCTGGCGGCGGGCCGCGACCTGGGACCCGGCGCGGGCCACGGTGGCCGGATGGCTGGTGACCCTGGCACGCAGCCGGGCGATCGATCGCATCCGCAGCGTCGCCTCGCGCCAGCGGGCCGAGACCGCAACGCCGCCGCCGGAGACCGCGATCGCGGCGGACGAGCCGGCGGCGAACGCCGCGCAGCGTCAGCGCCAGGAGCGCCTCTCGGCCGCGCTCGCGGCGCTGACACCGCGCCAGCGGGAAGTGCTCGAGCTGGGCTATTTCGGCGGCTACTCGCAGTCCGAGATCGCCGCCCGCATCGGCGCTCCGCTCGGGAGCGTCAAGTCGTGGACGCGGCAGGGTCTCATGCGCATGCGTGAGCTCGTGCCGCAGGAGGAGATGGCGTGACCGCGCATCGTGAGGAGCATCTCGACCTGTGCGCCGCCCGGGTGCTGGGCTCGATCGACGAGGCGGACCGCCTCGAGCTCGAGCGGCACCTGAGCGACGGCTGCGCCGAGTGCGAGAGCGCCCTCACCGCGCTGGGCGAGGGGGCCGAGCGGCTCGCCGCTTCCGTCACGCCGGTCATGCCCGGTCCCCATGTCCGGGCCGCGGTGCTGGATCGTGTGCGGGCGGAGGCTGCGACAACGCAGGCCGCGCGCGCCGATGGCGGTGGAACCGCGCGTATCGACGCCCCGGCGCCCGGGCCCCGCAAGGTGATCGCGATCGCCGAGCGCCGGCGTCCCGCGTGGCCGACCTGGGCGCTGGCGGCCGCCGCCGCCATCCTCGCGGTGAGCACGGTCGCGACCTGGCGCGCCGCCGACACGCTGCGCACCGAACTGCGCGGCGCGCGCGAGCGCATCGCCCAGGCCGAGATGGATCTGGCGCAGGAGCGCGTGTGGGCCGCCGTCGCGATGAGCCCGGGCGCCCGGGTGGTGGATCTCGCGCCCCTCACGGGCGGCGTCGCGATGCCGCACGTGCGCGCGACCTACGATCCGGCATCGCGCCGGGCGATCATCGCGTTCGAGAACCTCAGCACGCCGGCAGGCTCCGACTTCGAGCTCTGGGCCATCCTGCCCGATGGGCCACGCAGTCTTGGCGTGGTCCGGCCCGACGCGACCGGCAGGGCCGAGGTGCGCGTGGCCGACGCCGGCGATCCGGCGGAGCTCGCGGCATTCGCGCTCTCGCTCGAGCGTGAAGGCGGCTCGGGCGATCCGCGCAAGCCCGGCGGGCCGGTGGTGCTGGCGGGGTCGGTCAAGATCTGACGCCGTCCCTCGCCTCTCCGCGCGCATCCGTCCGCGGCGGCGCGCCGTAGAGGGGGCGATGACTCCTCGATCGCTGATCCGCTCCGCGCTGGTCATGGCGTTGCTCGCCATGGCCCCCGCTCCGGCGCGCGCCCACGAGTACTGGCTCGCGCCTTCGACGTTCAGCGCCGGGCCGGGCGACACGGTCTCGATCGGCGCGCTTGCGGGGGAGGGCTTCGTCGGCGAGCGCAAACGTTTCACTCCCCAGCGCACGATCCGCTGGATCGTCAGGGCTGGGCGCGATCTCGACCTGACGCCGGTCGCGAGCGGCGGCGATACGACGTGGGCGCGGTTTGCGCCCGCCGATCGCGGCGGAATGTTATTCGGATATCAATCGGAATTCGCGACCATCACCCTCGATGCCGCGACGTTCGACCGCTACCTTGCCGGCGAGGGCCTGGAGGGTCCGCTGGCGGCGCGACGCGCCCGCGCCGACACCCTCCCAGGGCGCGAGCGCTACCGCCGATGCGCCAAGGCATGGATCGCGGGGACCGAT
This sequence comes from Candidatus Eiseniibacteriota bacterium, assembly GCA_046716125.1. Classification (GTDB taxonomy): domain Bacteria; phylum Eisenbacteria; class RBG-16-71-46; order RBG-16-71-46; family RBG-16-71-46; genus WS-11. The sequence goes on along the minus strand of JBKJXJ010000277.1, from coordinate 4,518 downwards.
GCCCGACGCGCCACCTCGCCGGTCGGGATGCCGTGCGAGATCGTCCCGTTGTCGGCTCCCGGCGCCGCGGCACGGCTGCGCGTGCGGGTGATGTTCGAGGGCGAACCGCTCGCCGGCGCCCTGCTCAACGCCTGGCGCCAGCCTTTCGCCGCCGATGGCGGACTCAGCGATCCGGCGCGGCGGGACTCGATCGATGTGGCGTGGCGGGGCAGGACGGACGCCCGGGGCGAGGCGGTCGTCCCGGTGGACGAGGCGGGGGAATGGCTGCTCGGCGTCGTCCATATGATCCCTTCGCGCGAGCCTGGCGCCGCGGATTGGGAGAGCAGCTGGGGCTCGCTCACGTTCGCCCGGGAACGGGCCCGCCGCTCAAGGGGAGGTCACATCCGGCCTCCCGCGGAGTAAACTGCATGCTGGCGTCCACCGGTGATGCGTCACTTCACCGATCCCGGTCATCGACGGAGAACGACATCCATGATCCAGACGTGCAGACGGGCTTTGGCCGCCGCGGTCCTCGTGTCATCGATCGTCGCGATCGGAGCGTGCGCGCAGGGCGCTCCTTCCGCCCCGCCCGCCAAGCCCGTACCGGCCGCAAAGGCCGTGCCGGTCGGGAGATCCTCGCCGGCCCCGGCCCTCGAGAAGGCGACATTCGCCGGCGGCTGCTTCTGGTGCCTCGAGACGGCGTTCGAGGGCCTGCCCGGGGTGACGACCGTGATCTCGGGCTATACAGATGGGCCGAAGCAGAACCCGACCTACGAGCAGGTCTCGTCCGGCGGGACCGGACACGCGGAATCGGTGCAGATCATGTACGACCCGCGCAAGGTCACCTACGCCGCGCTGCTTGACCTCTTCTGGCGGAACATCGATCCAACCCAGTCGAACGGGCAGTTCTGTGATATCGGGACGCAATATCGTTCGGGCATCTACTACCACGACGCGACCCAGAAGCGGCTGGCCGAGGCATCGAAGCGGGCGCTGGAGACCACGCCGCAGCGCTTCAAGAAGCCGATCGTGACCGGGATCGTGGCCGCCACGCGTTTCTGGCCGGCCGAGGACTACCACCAGGACTATTATCGCAAGGATCCCGAACGCTACGAGAGCTACCGGGCCGGTTGCGGCCGCGACCGCCGGCTCACCGAGCTATGGGGCCAGCCCGGCCGTCACGGTCACGCGCCCTAAATGCCTTCGCCTGACTCGGCAAAGTCGGGGTCAGGCAGCATCCAGTCGGGGCCGATCCTGGGGTTGAGATGGATGTCCACCTCGTCCACGTACAGCACCACGTCCCCCGGCGGCCGAGCAATCGTTTTGGAGTGCATCGCGGCGCTGAACCGGAGGTCCCGCGGTGGCGCCTTCAGGCCGCCTGATCCGTGGGATCCGCCATCTTCGCGCGTAGCTCGCGCAACAGGGCCACGCTGCGCTCGGCCTCCGACCGGAAGCGCGACAGCATCGCGTGCGCCTCCGGGAGCCGCCGCTCCTGCACCTGCTCGGTGAGCGCGACCAGGCACCGCGCGGTCGAGACCGCGCCGATCATGAGGGCCATGGCGCGCGCGCCCAGGACCTCGCGCTCGGCGGTGGGCAGATCGCCGGCGAAGACCGCGGCGGAGATCCTCTCGATCCGGCCGGGCATCTCGTCCAGGTAGGAGTCGATCATCGAGAGCTTGAGGGCGCCGATCCCCATCGTCGCCTCCTCCAGCCAGATGGGCTCGAACGCGGTCGGCGTCTTGTCCTCGACCCGCTTCGAGACCACCGAGACCAGCGGTTTCCCCTGCGTGGGCGAGGGCGGCAGCGTCCCCGCCAGGTGCGGGAACAGCAATCCCTCGCAGAACAGGCAGATGTGCTCCAAGTCCACCGGTTTGGGGAACGCGGCGTCCGGGTTGAAGCCGGCCAGGTCGTGCGCCTCGCCCATCCCCGAGGCCTCGTACAGGGCGGCGACCGTGGTCCGTCCCCGCTCGTCCACGAGCGCCTTGAGGCCGCCGGCGATGGACAGGTCGCTGGCGGAGATCTGCTCCAGGTCGAGGATGATGAGCTCGTAGCGGTGCCGCTCGCAACGCTCGGCGGCATCCACGAGGTCGTGCGCCCGCTCGACCCGGAAGCCCTTGCGACCGAGCACGGCCTCGAGGACCAGCGCCCCGAGCGGGTCGCTCCCGACCAGCAGGATCCGAACACCCTCGAGCTGGCGGTCGGCGAGCGAGTGCCGGGTCACGATCGGCGCCTGCGGTTGATCCGGAGTCCGGCGCTGGAGGATGACGCTGAGCGCGTCGCGCAGCTCCGGGATCGATAGGGATCGCGGCAGGTAGGCGTCGTCCCCGACCTTCTCGGCCTTGGCCCCATCGCCGCGGAGCCCGATGCCGAATTGTAAGACGATGCCGAGCGAGGCGGCGGCGGGCTCGAGGCGGATCAGCCCGCCGAGCGTCATCCCGGCCATGTCCTCGAGTTCGGCATCGATCAGCGCCAGGTCGAACGGCTGTCCCTCGGACGCCGCGCGGCGCAGCGTCTGGAGCGCCTCGCGTCCGGAGCCGACGGCCTCCGCCTGGAGTCCCCACAGCCGGGTGAGGGCGTCGGTGCGGCTGCGGCGCGATTCGACGGCGTCCACGACGAGCACGCGGTGTCCGCGCAGGGCGGGCGCGGGGGTCGTCTCGGGCGCCGACGTCGCGACCGCGCGCATCGAGAACGGAAGCTTGAGCACGAAGGCGAGCGAGCCCTGCTCGGTCGCGTCCGCCTCCAGCACGCCTTCACTCGCCTGGGCGAGTCGCTTGGCCAGCTCGACGCGCAGGTGCTGGCGGCGGAGCGGGCCATCCTCCGAGATCGGGGCGAGCGCCTGGTAGAACAGCTCGACCTCGTCCGAAGTCGGGGGCTTCTGCGGGCAGAACACACACCGGAAGATGAGCTCGACGCGATCGTCCCGCTCCCATCCCTTGGTGACGTCGATGCGAAGGCTCCCGGTCGAACGCGAGTTCAGCGCCCCGACCGCGACGCCGAGCAGCATGTCCTGGAGCCGCGCCGGCCTGCCGCGGAGCAGCGTCGGGACGTCATGCCGCACCTTGGTGAGGGCGATCCAGTCCGACTGCGGGCGGCAGCGCGCGAATCGGACACGCACGCCGTCCAGGGTCACACGGAGGTCGAAGTCGGATTCGGTCTCGCTCAGGCGCCCGGCCGAGTGCGCGTAGAAGTCCGAGATGTCGCTGATCAGCGTGCTCAGCTCCGAGACGCCGTGGTGGACCCGCTCCAGGGCGTCACGCAGGGGGGAATCCCCGGCCGACTCGAGCAATCCGTCGGTCGTGTCCTGGATGAGCCCGAGCTGGACGCGTGAATCATCCGCCAGGATATGGAGGAGCTGTTCGTAGATCATGGTCGGAGCGTGTTATCGGCCGCTCCGCGACCACGCTGAAGCGGACGTGCGATCAGGGCGGCGGGAGCGGCCCCGGCCCCGGACGCTCCGGCGTCGCTGGCGATGGAGCCCGCGCCGGGGGGACGCGGCGCCGCTCAGCCGACCCGGGTGGCTCCGGCCTGCGAGAGACGCTGGAACGCCTCCCCGAGCCCGCCATGGAGGGCGGCGACATCGGCCGGCTTCCAGGCCGGGCGCTCCGACCGCACGAACGTGGTCTTGTCCACGCGGTTGTCGAACCGCCCGACCGGCAGGTGGTAGACGCTCCCGTGCGACTCGATCCGCACGGTATCGGGACGGTCGGAGTTCGCGACCAGCCACTCCATGTCGTCGCATCCGTAGTCCCCGAGCATCACCGCCATCGGCACGCCGTGGTGAAGGATCGAGCCCGGGTCGTTGGGGTCGGTGCGTTCGTGATTCTTCCGACGCGACTCCTCGGGCGTGACCCACACGTACAGGATGGACGCGCGCGAGAGGATGGCGTCGCTGAACTTGCGGAGCGTGTAGGCATAGCCCAGCGGCGCCGGCAGCGGCGGCCTGGCGCCGTCGGGTCCGCCGCGCGCGGCCTCGATCACGATGGTCTTGCCGGTGAGGTTCTCGGGGATCCCCGCGTTCTTGTCGCGCAGAAGGCCGGCCGCCTCGGGCTCGAGCGCATTGACGAGAGCGCCCCGGACCGGGGCGGGCAGCTCCCCGAAAGCGGCGTGCGCGCCGGACTTCTGGCGGGCGATGTCGTACCGGTCGAGCAGCCATTCGGCGGCCGAAGCCGGAGCGGGGCGGTAGCGCCGCTGGAGGTCCTCGAAGTCCTCGTTGAGGAGCTCGACCAGCGTCCCCCAGTCGAGCGGTTCCTTCATCGGCAGGTCGTCGGAATCGAAGAACACGCCGTCGCGTCCCGCCTTGCGCAGCTCCTGGCTGACACGTCGCATCATGTGGACATACGGGTAGTCGTCGAGCTGCACCGTCGGACCCATGTGGAAATCATCGCGGCACTGTTCCGGAGTCAGGCTGGCCAGGTAACGACGCACCTCGGACTTGCCCGATGCGGGCAGGGCGAGCAGAAGCAGGACATCAAGGATCTTAGGGCTCATCGGGTTCTCGCGGGGTGGACGGTTCGGGTCGCGATGAAGCGCGGACTATAG